>JBJMWV010000358.1:0-1551 GCA_045809985.1 Chthoniobacterales bacterium
AAAATATAACACTACACGACCAACATCCCAACTCAAAGAGCGCATTCGTCCTCGCGGCGCAGGTCGACGCAAACTCCAGCTTGGAACGGCTTCGATTAAATTCGTATCGAGCTGCAACATCGCGGCGGCGCGTGCGAGCAACTCCTCCGCTGTCACAACGCCGTCGTTAGCGAGATGCCAAATGCCCGTTTCACCGTCGATCAAGAGATCCAGCGCCGCGCTGATCAGTTCCGGAACGAAGCTGACAGAGAAGTGTTCATCATTGGCGACGCGCACTCGCTCGCCGCGTGCGAGCTGCTGAAGAGTGACTCGCAGCGAATCGGCCTCGCTTTGCGGTGCAAGAATTTCGCCCGCGCGAATGACGAGAGCCTTTTTTGAAATCGCGAGCACCGTCTCGTCTGCAGCAATTTTCGTTTGGCCGAGGAAGTTGAGCGCGTTACACGCATCGCTCTCTACGTAAGCCACGCCTTTGCTGCCGTCGAAGACGTGTTCGGACGAGAAGGTGACGAGCGGAATGTCCGCTTCGCGGCAGGCGTGTGCGAGCGCTTTTGCTCCGCAAAGACTCACGCGGCGACACGCATCAACGGACTCTTCTGCTTCGTCGACGCGCGAAAAACCTGCGCAGTTGATCACCGCCCAAACGCGATGCGACGCGATCGCGTTCGTCACCGCGTGGCCGTCTGCAATGTCCAGCTCGTCGTGACGCAACGCGAGACACGATAGGCCACGCACGTCACAGGCATGTGCAAATGCAGCCGCGAGCGTTCCACCCGCACCGGTGATCAGGATTCGTGGCGCCATTTCAGTCTGCACGCGCATGCCTTCCGCAAATTGGCCGGCGCAGACATCGTTACTCGGACACGCCGCGCGTGAACGTGCGGCAATGGATGGAAGCAAACGAACGTCGCGTCGCCACCAACCGGGCGTTTGCAGCACCGGATGCGCAAACGAGCCGGTGTGCGCGAGATTCTGAATCATTTGGGAAACGGCAGTTGGACGCGGAGGATCACTGCGCAGGTCGAATGCGCCGGATTCGTAAGTGCCGTGCTCACGTGTCAGCAAGCTGTCCCAGTCGAACGCGCCGAGAAGTGACCACGCTGTGACCGCACGAATGTCGCGTCCTTCGTTGCGCAGCGATTGCGCGGCACGCCAGATTTCACCGAGCCAGCGAAGTTGTTCTTCGCGCGTGCAGCCGAGATGCGCCTCGGTCACGGCGACCGGTAAATCGTAGCGATCGCACGTTTCGCGCAGCAACGTTGCCGGACCTGTTATGCCTTCGAGACGCGCGCGGACCGCCGCGACATCGGCGTACCGATCGCGCCCATTGCCGCCGTGCGTTTCCGGCGGGTGATCGCGCAAATTTTCGTCGAGGTAACGCTCACTCGTGGCGTAGTGGTTAATCCCGATGATCTCCGGCGGGCAGGGATTCTCATTGAAGAACTCGATGTCGCGCTCCTCCGCACCCAGCCAGGCGAGATAACTCCACATCGGATGCGCGCGATCGACGCGTCCGCACAACAGATCCCACGTGAGCCAACGACGCTCGTTTTC
>JBJMWV010000359.1:0-3298 GCA_045809985.1 Chthoniobacterales bacterium
CACGCGCTGCGCCTGCGCGCGCTCAGTAATTCCGAAGCCAACAGCAATCGGGAGATCCGTCACTTTGCGAATCCGGCTAACGAGCTGTTGCGATTCGTCAGTTAGCTCGCGCGCGTTCCCAGTTACGCCGGTGCGCGCGACCGCATAGATGAAACCGCTTGCGAGACGCGAGATCTTGCGGAGCCGTTCATCGGACGTGGTCGGCGCGACCAGAAAGATCAGATCGATGCGATGCGCGCGCAGTGCCGCATGCAATTGGGTTGCTGCTTCCGCCGGCAAATCGACCGCCAGCACACCCGCGATTTTGCATCGTGCGGCTTCGTCCGCGAACCGCTCCAGCCCGAGCTGTAGAATCGGATTGTAGTAGCTGAACAACACCAGCGGCGTGAGTCCTCCAATTTCTCGAATCATCTGCAGCACTCGCTGCAATGTCGTCCCCGACTGAAGCGCGCGTTCCGCGGCGCGTTGAATCACCAGTCCATCGGCCGTTGGATCGCTGAACGGCACGCCGACTTCGATCGCCGCTGGCTGCAGGTCACTCAAACTTCGCAGCAACGCAGCCGTTGTGTTGAGATCTGGATCCCCTGCGACGACGAACGGAATAAAGCCGCAAAGCTTCTCCGCGCGCAGCGATGCGAAACGCTCGCGCAATACGCTCATCGCCCGTTCTTCAAAAACGGCGCGACGCTCGCCAGGTCTTTGTCACCGCGCCCAGAGAGATTCACGACAATCGACTTCGTCCGCGGCAACGTCTTCGCCAGCCTCACTGCGTGCGCGATCGCATGTGCCGACTCAAGCGCGGGAATGATTCCTTCGAGCCGCGCGAGCAATTCGAACGCGCGCAGCGCTTCCTTGTCATTGATGGACACGTACTCGACGCGCTTGCGGTCGCGAAGAAATGCATGCTCCGGCCCAATCGCCGGATAATCCAACCCAGCCGAGATCGAGTGCGTTGATGCGATCTGGCCCGCATGGTCCTGCAGAACGTAGCTATGCGTGCCGTGCAACACACCCGGCGCGCCGCCGCCCCCCTGCGTGAACCGCGCCGCATGCTGCCCGGGCCCGCGACCTTTCCCGCCTGCTTCAACACCAATCAGTCGCACGCCTTTGTCGCTCACGAACCGGTGAAAGAAGCCAATCGCATTCGAGCCGCCGCCGATGCAGGCGACCAGCACATCCGGCAGTTTGCCTTCGCGCCTAACGAATTGTCGCCGTGTCTCCTCCCCAATGATCGCCTGAAACTCGCGCACCATGAGCGGATACGGATGCGGCCCGAGCGCGCTGCCTAACAAGTAGTAAGTGTCACGCGCGTTTGCCACCCAATCGCGCAGCGCTTCGTTGATCGCATCCTTCAAGGTCCGCGAGCCGCTCTCGACCACCCGCACCTCCGCGCCGAGCAAGCGCATGCGCAAGACATTCGGCGCCTGTCGCCGCACATCCTCAGCGCCCATGTAGACGATGCAATCGAGCCCGAGCAACGCGCAGACTGTCGCCGTCGCGACACCATGCTGCCCCGCACCGGTCTCCGCGATGATGCGCTTCTTGCCCATCCGCGCGGCCAGCAACCCCTGCCCGATCGCGTTGTTAATCTTGTGCGCGCCGGTGTGAAGCAGGTCTTCACGCTTCAGAAAAATTCGCGCACCGCCGGCATGTTCCGTCAGGCGCGCCGCGAAACCGAGCGGCGTCGGCCGACCGGAATACTCGCGCCGCAACTCCGCAAGCCGCCGCTTGAACTTCGCATCACGGCGCGCCGTGTGATACGCCACAGTGAGTTCTTCGAGCGGCGCAACGAGCGTCTCCGCGACAAAGCGGCCGCCATACGGGCCCCAGAATCCCTGCGCATCAGGCTCGGATCGCAGCTTCATGTCGCGATCGCTCGGATGAACCGTCGCAGCTTCTCCGGACTCTTCCGCCCCGGCGCGTCTTCCACTCCGCTGCAAATATCAACTGCGTATGGCCGCACCATTTCAACTGCATCGCGGATGTTTTCGGTCGTTAGGCCGCCTGCCAGGATAAGCCGCTTCGCCTTAACCGCCGACGCGACCGACCAGTCAAAACGCGCACCCATGCCGCCGTGCGCACTCGGGCTGTAGCCATCGAGCAGAATCGCATCGCAGTCATAATCCGCTGCCGCATCCGGCGAGAAGTTGTCCGAGACACGCAGCGCCTTGATCACGAATGGCGCCTGCACGTCACGCGCATACTCCGGCGATTCATCCCCGTGAAGTTGCACCGCATCGAGATGGAGCTCGCGCGCGATTTCTCGCACGAAACCAAGCTCCTGATCCACAAAGACACCAACGAACTTCACCGCCGGAAAGCCTGGACGAACTGCATCAACGACCTCGCGCGCATCGTCTGCGGAGATGCAGCGCTTACTTTGTGGCGAAAAATTCAGGCCGATCATCTGCACGCCAACTTCGGCACAAAGCCGCGCGTCAGATGCATTCGTGACGCCGCAGATTTTGATCAGCGGTTCTCCGCGCAGGCGTCGAATCGACGCGCCAGCATCTTCCGCGCGCATGAGCGACTCGCCGACGAGAAACCCGCGATAGCCACATCGCGCGAGTCGTTCGACATCTGCGCGCGAAGCAATGCCGCTCTCCGTCACGAGCATCGCGTCAGGCGGCGCGAGTTGCGCAAGTTGCTCGGACGTTTCGAGCGACGTCTTGAAGCTGCGCAGATCGCGATTGTTCACGCCGATCACCTTCGCGCCCGATGAGACCGCGCGCTCCATTTCGTCGGAGGTATGCACTTCGATCAGCGCGTCGAGTCCAAGTTCTCCGGCGTGCGCATGGAAACGCTGCAGTTCGTTGTCACTCAACGCCGCCACGATCAGCAGAATTGCATCCGCGCCGGCGGCTGCGGCTTCATCGATCTGCCGTAAGGCGACGATGAAATCCTTTCGCAAAATCGGCAGGGCCGTAATCGCCCTCGCCTGCCGCAAATCCTCAAGTGAACCGCCGAAGAAGTTCGGCTCCGTCAGAATCGAGAGCGCACGCGCTCCCGCTGATTCGTACATGCGGACGATCTGCTCGATGTTCGCGTCCGGCCGGATCGGGCCGAGCGAAGGCGTCGCGCGCTTGAATTCCGCGATGATGTTGGTGCCACTCCTGCGCAATGCGCTGCTGAAACGATGCGGGGAACGTGCGCGCGTTGTCGGCGCCTGGACCAGCTCACGCACGTCCTCACGCCGCCGCGCCAGAATCTGCGCGAGAAAGCTCTCGTTAGTCACAGTCGAGATCAGGTGACGAGCGCCTCGACCGACGCGAACTCTTCCTGCACGCCGTTCGCGACG
>JBJMWV010000360.1:0-6141 GCA_045809985.1 Chthoniobacterales bacterium
GACTGTCGCCCGCGCGACGCTGCTTGGATACAGCCATCAGCTAAGCGCGGAGAGAAATCCGCTTTTTCGTAAATGACGGATGCGCCTAAGCGCCTGCTTTTGCCTGTTAGTCGATCAGCTCCTTCGGAACTCGCCCGCCGTTCTCGGCGAGCTTGCGCAGGACAGCTTTGTGCAACCAGATATTCATCGACGCGGAGTCGTTCATGTCGCCGGTGTAACCCAGCTCGGTTGCGAGTTCCTTGCGGTTCTGAAGGCTGCTTTCCATCCCCACAAGTTTCATCAGGTCGACGATGGATTTTTTCCAATCGAGCCGCTCGGGATTCTTTGCCGCCATCTGTGTGAGCACCGCGTCAACATCAACGTTCGCCGGTGCGGCTGCTGCGCCGCCACTCGCCGCAGGTGCGTTGCTCGCGCTCGGCGGTGTCGATCCAGCGGAAGCTGCGGTCTGAGCAGGTGCGCCTGCGGCCGGCTGCGTGCTTGCCCCAGCAGGTGCGGAGGTGGTTTGGGCCGGCGCCGGAGCGTGGCTGAAGATTTTCGACATTAGGGTGTTGAACAGTTTCATGTGCTTCCGATTCTGCCGGAGGCTTTCCGCGCCTGTCGAATCAAAGCGCTTCCGCTGACGACGGAAGATCAACGCTTGCCTAACGAGGCCTCACGCTGACTCAACGCAGAGATGCCCGGCGGCGATGAGCGCGTCTTGCGCGTCGAGGGCTTGGTCGGCTTTAACCAGAATGTAGTCGGTATCGAAGGTTGAGATCGCGACGATGCTGATATCGGCGGCTGCGAGCGCGGCAGAGAAAGAGGCCAGAACGCCGATCGCGGTAAACGGAAACGGCCCGTGAAGCTTGATCACAGACCAGTCCGGCTCGTGTCGAACGTCCGGCGGAATCCATGAGCTCGGACAAACGATCGATAGCTCGTCGCGTGTCCGCGTGATCGAGACAAAAGTCTCTGCGATCCTGACCCACTCTGGAATTGGTTCCTCGGCACGAAGCTGCGCAACGCTCCAGACGCCGTGAAGAAAGGAAAATGCGCACATGCGCTACGTGTAGAAGTAGCGCGTGAGGTGAAAGAAAACCGGCGCGGCGAAGCATAGCGAGTCGATCCGATCCATCATTCCGCCGTGCCCGGGAAGCAGCTCGCCGTAATCCTTCACGCCGCGATCCCGCTTGATTGCACTCATCGTTAGGCCGCCGAAAAAGCCCATCAGCGTGATCGCGAGCGACATGCCGAAAGCGGCGAGGGGAGTAAACGGCGTCGCCCACCAGAGCGCCGCGCCGACTGCGCTCGCGGCCAGTGTTCCGCCGATGAAACCTTCGAGCGTCTTGTTTGGGCTGACGTTTCGCGCGATGGGGCGCTTGCCTAACAACTTGCCGAAGACGTATTGAAGCACGTCGCTCAACTGTACGATCGCCGCGAAGAAGAAGAGCAGCTTCGCGTTGTGCCCTTCGTGAGCTGGGATGTGCAGGGTGAGGAGCGCGGGCGCATAGCTGACGAAGTAAACGCAGACCATTAGGCCCCATTGGATCTTCGCGGTCCGCTCGAGGAAAGCCTCGGTGTCGCCGGCGATCGCATTGCGGATCGGAATGAAGAGGAACGCGTAAACCGGAATGAAAATGGTGAACATTTCGTACCACTCATCGCCGATGAGCACGTACTGGATCGGCAGGATGATGAAGAAGGCCCAAAAGAGTGAGCGGTGATCGCCGCGCTTCGAAGGCGTGAGCGTGATGAACTCGCGCAGCGCAATGAACGACATGAGCGCGAAGAGCACGGTCGTGCCAATGCGTCCGATGAAGAGCGCCGTGCCGAAGACGATGATCATCGCCCACCAGGCGTTAATCCGCGCGTTCAGGTTGGCGACCGTTAGTTGCGACGACTCGTTAGTCGCGCGTCGGCGCAAAACGCGACCGATGATCGTCGCGATCACGAGCAGCGCGGCGACGCCGCCGATCAGCCAGAGGGTTTGCGGATCCTTCATGTCGCCGGCGCGAGGTGCAGCATCGCTTCGCGCGTTCGCGCGATGAAGCTGCTCTTGTCTTCGTTTTCGCCTAACGAGAGCGGCGCGCCGAAATGCAACGAGCACAACATCGGCACCGGCAGCACTTCGCCTTTCGGAAGCACGCGGTTCAGGTTCTCGATGTAAACGGGGACGAACTCGAGCTGCGGCCGCGCTTTCGCGAGATGATAGATGCCGCTTTTGAACTCACCCGGATTGCTGTCCTGTCGTCCGCCTTCCGGAAAGATGATGAGCGACCAGCCTTCGGCGAGCGCATTCAACATCGGGTCGAGCGGGTTGTTTGTGCGCGTGACGCGTTTTCGCTCGATCAGCACCGCGCGAAAAACTTTCTCGGCGAGGTGGAGCCGGAGCGGGTTGCTCGTCCAGTAATCGTGCGCCGCCACCGGCCGTGTCTTCGCGCGGCACTCCGACGGAAGCGCGGCCCAGAGGAGGACGAAATCGAGATTGCTGGTGTGATTCGCGAAGTAAACGCGCTGCGTGTCTGACGGAGTGCAGCCGATCCAACGCGAGGTCGCGCCAGTCAGCAGGCGCACGGCCGAAGCTGCGAATGCTCGAATCATTGCGCGTTTAGCAGCCTGGAGATCCGCACTGTGCGTCGCGCGGCGGTGAAGAGACTACCAACGAGAATGACAACCAGTGCGAGCCACATCACACGATGCGGTTGGTGGAGCAGCGTCTCGGCGGCGGAGAGAACGCACGCGATCGTCAATGTCGCCATACGTTGCTGCTTCGCCATCGGCCCGCAGTAATCCTGCGTCAGACCAGCGGCGCCGCCGAAGACGCGGACATATGCGGTAATCACCGACGCGATCGCGCAGAGGTAACCAAGCTCCACTGTCCAGCCGACGTTCCTTGCGACTGAATAACCCGCGCAGACGAGCAGAAGCACATCAGCCACGCGATCGGGAAATTCGTTGAAGATCTCGCCGGACTTGGTTTTCAACCCGCCTTCCACGGCCATCAGGCCATCGAGTAAATTGCAGACCAGACGAAGTTGAATGCAAACCGCGGCGATGAGAAACGCGATGCTTTCGCGGCCGTCGGACCAGCGACCGGCCAGCCAAAGAGCGGCTGCGCCAATTGCGCTGATGACTGCGCTTGCGACCGAAATCTGGTTTGGTGTGAGCCCGCGCCTAACGAGTGCAAAGGCAAGCTGTCGCGGCCACGTCCGCTCGCGTACTTTTAGCGGCCTTCGCGACGTCTCCGCAGTCATGGCCGCGTAGGCTACGTAGCGGCTGCGCGCGTGTCAGTCTTATTGGAGGCTCTTCTGCAGCAGATCAGCGAGACGCCAGCCGCCCTTGTGCAACTGCTCCCGCACCACATGCGCCGCCCATTCGTCATAAGGCACGTGATCAGCCGCTGGCTGTTCTTCCGCCGAGCCGCTCGCGATCACGTCGCCGTTGTCGACGGGCTCCGCATGCACATTCGTGAAACGCAGACGCGTGTGCGCTTCCTTCGCCACCGGCAGAATGTCGTTCGCCCAGCCTTCCGGGTATGACTCGACCGGCGTGTTGTCAGGCAGACGCCACTTCGCCGGTTCCTGCCTAACGAATTCATTCACGAGCGCCTCCCGCGCTTCATCCGTGCGCGCGCGACGTTCCTCTTTCGGCATCTCTTTCGGAAGCTGCGGCAGATTCAAATTCACGGCGTTGCTATCCCAGAAGCTGTGCAGCTTCGAATCTGCCGCGCCGATCTTCTCCGCTGCAGCTGGTGAATGGCGCAAGGTGATCGAATTCCCACCCTGGTCTTCGAGCGCGCTCTTGTCCTGATCGGGATCGCTCGGCTCGCCGCGATCATTGAAATATTCCGCGCCGACATGCAACGGCTGATGAATGTCGCCCGCGAAGTGCGTGAGCAGGATGACAGCGATGGGCTTCGTCACCTTCCGCTCGTTCTCCTCCGGCGCGTCGCCTTTGAGAACGGCGATGCAGTAGCGCATCGCATGAACGATGTCCCATTGACTGCGCCCAGCCTGACCGTCCGCATATTTCTGTGGGCGGAGAATCGAGACGTCGGTGTAGTGAAACCAGTGATGCGAGGGGATCACCGAATGATGATCCTCCGTCGGCGGATTCGCTTTCCAATACGCGACGAGCTGCGCATCGATCCGCGGCCGCGAGGTGTAATGAAAGATGCCCGGCGCATCGGGACCGTTCTTGTCCCAGCCCTTGATCTCATCAGCGATGACCGCCGCTTTCTGCAAGGGAAGCCCATCGAGCAGCGCGCGCACCTTTTCACCGGCGGGTGTGTTCGCGAGGCGTTTGTCTGCGATTTCAGCGACGATCTGGTGACCAATCGGTCCGTAAGCGTGCGCATCGCCAGCGCAGCAGCAGGCAATCGCGGTGATCGCGAAAAAGAACGCGCGTCGTTTCACGTTAGAATTTGAGCGACGCCGACAATAAGTGGTAGCGCCACGCGAAAGCGACGAACGTCAGCGCTGCGATCGCTAATAAAGTCGAGTGCACGCGCGCCCACCAGCCGACGCCCGAGGTGCGCCATGCTCGAACCGCCGCTGCAATGCTGATGAGCAAGCCTAACGAGCCGATCCAGCCAAGCACATGCGTAGCGTGCAGCCACGGGTCGATCTTCTCGCCGAGATAGCCGACATCTTCTCCCACGCGCGCGAGCGGCAACGCGAACGTCGCGAGCATCGCTATGAGAATGAGGCAGACGATGCGTGCGAGCACATGCAGGACGCGGCCCATTCGATCCGGCCAGAGAACGCGGTCGTAGTGTCGCCGGATGAAAGCCGCCACTGGCCAGAAAAGGAGCGTGAGTGCCATGAATGCAAGGCTCCCGCCGATCAGCGGCATCAGCACAGTCTTGCTCTTCAAGCCTGAGACGCGCTGCCCAATGTCGATCGGTGTATCCGGCAACAGGTCGGTGACATGACCATTTTGATCGCGGCGAAACGCGACGTGACCCGGTCCGTCGATCTCGTCGTAGAAATACGGCGCAACTTCACGCCAACGTTTCGTTAGACCACGCGCGTTCTTCGCGCCTTCGATCATAATCACACCGTCGCGATCGGAGCTAACGCTCATCTGCCCAAGCAACGCGCCGATCTTCAAAGGGTTCGTCTCGGATTTGCGCGAGACTTCATACACGCCCGCGACTTCGCGCCCGTGCATGACCGTGTCCGTCAGCTTCGTGCGCGGCGACAGCTCCACTTCCGGGAAGTAGCGCGTCATGAATGCGCGCAGGACTTCGCCGCGTCCGCTCCCCGCCTGCGCGCCGGCGCTGTTGTAGGAGATGTAGACGCCGACGTGCGCGTCGGGGATGAGAAAGAGGTCGCTGTGAAAAACGATCGTGTCCCCGCCGTGGCCCCACATGGTGTGACCGCTCCGCGTGTATTCCATGAAGCCGAGACCCATGGCGTGCAGATTTGGATCGAGCTCAAACTGCCGCGATTGCATCTGCGCGAGTGTCTCCGGCTGGATAATCGTCGCGTCATCGAGCGTGCCGCCATTCAAGAGCGCGAGCATGAAGCGCGACATGTCAGTCGCGCTCGTGGAAAGCGCGCCAGCCGGAACCGGGCTGCACAATTCGAACGGCTTCGGTCCTTTGTCCGGTGTCGTGTAGCCTAACGAGACCTGCGCCGCGAGCGCGCCGGGCGGCGGTTGCTCAAAAGTCGAACTCGTCATCTTCAGCGGAACGAGGATGTGTTTCCCGATGTACTCTTCGACCGGTTGATGCGTGACCCGCTCGACGATGTAACCCGAAAGCGCCACCGCGTAGTTCGAATACGCCGGCACAGTTCCCGGTCGGAAGATCTGCGCCGGCATGTGCGCGATCAGGTAATCGCGGAGCGGCCCGAGCGGACGGTTCGCCGGCGCGAATAGATTCTTCAGGCTCTCTTCGAATCCGGCGGTGTGGGTGAGGATGCGCCGAAGCGTAATCGGCTCCGGAAACCTTCTCGGGACCTCGAAGTCGAGGTATTCGCGGATGTCTTTGTCGAGGTCGAGCTGACCCGCTTCGACCAGCTGCATCACTGCAATCGCGTTGAACAGCTTCGAAATCGAGCCGGGACGAAAGAGCGTCTCGCCCGCGACGACCGGCTTCTTCATCTCGAAATCTGCGTAGCCGTAGCCCTTCGCGAGAACCACCTGTCCATCACGTAC
>JBJMWV010000361.1:0-5257 GCA_045809985.1 Chthoniobacterales bacterium
GCGACAAAGCCGGAAAGCGTGAGGCCGAGCAGCGCGCCTTTCAGCACAACACCGCCGCCGAGCCGCAGATTGTAGCTTTGGAGAAAGAGCACGACCTCGACGCCTTCCCGATAAAGCGAAGTGAATCCGAGCAGGATGAACCCCCAAAACACTCCGCGCGTGCCGGCATTCGCCGCGAGATTTTTGCGCCGGCGATTATGCGCGCGAATCCAGCCGCCCCAGTAAATCTTGTGGAAGAACCAGTTCATGATCACCAGCAGGACGATGATCGCGAGCAACCCGGTCGCCGCCTGCAGATCGAGCGCGCGCACGTTGTCGCTCAACTGACTCATGATGCCGACGCCGATGAACCACGTGATAATCGTCGCGCCGAACGCGATCGCCGCGCCGAGCGCAACCGGCTTCCGATGCACGCGTTTTGCGCCGATCATGCTCGCGGTGATCGCGGCGAGAACGAGAATGCATTCGAGTCCTTCACGGAAGACGAGCACGCCGATGTCGAGAAAGGCAACCGTCGGGCTGGTGTGCGGGCGGAGTGGATCCGGCGTGCCTTGCGCAGTGATCGCCTGCCAGATCAACACCGCGACGACGGTGAGCATCGCGATCGAGAGCAGCACCTTCACGAGCGCGCCATAGTTGCGCGGCTTTGTGGCGACGCGCGCGGTGCGCTTCGGAGCAGCGGCGATATGCGAGGAAGATTCCACCGTGAATAATGTAGCTACAGGTTGGCTCACCGCGAAACCATAACGTCCTCGATACGCGTCTGCTGCCGGTCGGTTGCTTATTTTTAGCGGCTCGTTGCGCAGCGCCACAGACTTGGTCGCTATTGTGAATAAGCCCCTAAGGATTTACTTTCGACTGATGCGGCAAAACCGTCAGGCGTTCACGTTGATCGAGATCGCGATCTCCGTTTTCATTCTCCTGCTCATCCTGATGATGGGGGTTCCGAGCATGAGTGGGTTGATGGCTGACCGCCGGTTGCGCCGCTCGCTCGATGACATGAACCGACTCGTCCGGCAAGCGCAGGAACGCAGCCTGTCTGAGCGCCGTCCCTACCTGATCGCGTGGCAAAAAGATGAAATCATTCTCCGCCCCGAAGGATTGGTGAAGGGCGAGAGCGGTGAGCCAGTCGCGCAGCTGAAGCTACATCGCGGCGATGCATTCGTGCTCGAACTGCCCGCTGCGCTCATCCATGAGCCGCCCGCGGAATGGATCTTTTGGCCAACCGGAACGTGCGAGCCGGCGCGGGTTAAATTCAAAGGCGTAGACGGGGCGTGGGTCGCAAACTACTCGCCGCTCACGGCGCGCGCGGATCTTGCCAGTTATGCTGCGAAGTAGTCGAAGGCGGCGCGGCTTCGCGCTCTATGAAGTCCTGATTGGGCTGACGATCTTCGTGGTCGGAACGCTCGCACTTGGCCGCTCGGTGCAGAATTGCATGAACGCGAGTTCGCTCAGCGAACAGGAAGATCGTGTGCGGCGCGTGCTAGCGAATCGCATGGCGGAGATCCAGGCCACGCCCGGTCAGCCGGACGAGAAGAAGGAGTTCAACGTCGAGACCGGCTTCGGCGCCGTCAAGGTAATCCAGAAGAGCACGCCCGCGGCGTTGAAGAACGAGAAGGATCTCGAGGTCCAGGGAATCATGCAGGTCAGCTTGACCGCGGAGTGGAAGCGCAACGGCGTCTCGCAAAGCCGCAAAGTGGAGTTCTATGTCTACCGGACTGGTTAGGCAGCGCGCGCATCGAGCGTTCACGTTGCTCGAGATCATGCTCGCGGTCGGCATTCTCGGGATGATGTCGCTCGCAATCTATCGCTTCGTGCAAACAAGCATCACCGCGTTGCGCATTCAGACGGACTCGAGCGTGATCGATGCGCAATACGCCGGGTTCACCAACTTGGTCACCGCAGAATGGCAAGGTCTCACGCCCGGCCAAGGCGAGTTGCTTGGAGATCCGTTCAAGTTCAACGACAAGCCGCGCGACGAGATCAACTGGATCACGACTGCCGGCCCGGGATTGATGACGCGCTACGCCGGCAACGAATATCGCGTGAGCATGCGACTGCGGCCGGTGTCTAAGGACAGCAAGAAAATGGAAATCGGTTTCTCGCGAAAGCCGCGCGCCTCGGCCGATTTCGAAACCGAAACAGAAAGCTGGATACCTTTGCTGCCTGACGTCGACAGTTTGCAGATCCGCTATTTCGATCCGCGCCTGAACACGTGGGTCGATAAATGGACGGACACGCTCACGCTTCCGCGATTGGTGAAGCTGGTCATCGCGCGGACGGGTGAAGACGTCCCGTGGGAGACGATCATTCCGCTGGGGCGAACACCGCTATGAGGCAGGTGAAGCAAAGATTGAGTGGAGCGGCATTGTTGTTGTCGCTCTGGGCGCTGTTTCTCCTAAGCGCGATGGTCATTTCGTGGGCAATCAACATCGACTCACGCATGACGCAAAACGGCGCCGCTGTGCGCGCGATGGAAGCGGAAGCGATGGCGTGTTCGGGAAGTGAAATCGCGATGAATCCTGCCGTAGCTCCCGGCTCACCATTGTTGCGCGGCGGCTTCGGGCGCGGTCAGACCTACGAGGCGCGGATCACCGGCGAAGGCGGACGTTTGAATCTAAACTGGGTCGTCGCCGGCGAGAATCCGCAGCGGCTCGAGATGCTGCGGCGCTTCCTTGAGCAAAAGGGCATCGATCTGAACGAGCGCGACCACATGATCGATTGCCTGCTCGATTTCGTTGATCCGGATAATCTCGTACGCCTGAACGGCGCGGAAGACGAAGGCGATTACCACCCGGAGAATGGGCTGCTCACGCGGATCGATCAGTTGAAACGGGTGAAGGGCTGGGGCGAATTCTGCGCGCGACCAGATTGGGATGCTGAGCTGACCGTCAACAGCACGGGACCGATCGATCTCGCATGGGCGTCACGAGACTTGCTTATGTCGCTGCCGGGAATGAACGACCAACTCGTGGATGCGTTTCTGCAACTTCGCGCCGGACCTGACGCGACGGAAGGAACGGAAGACGACGGTTCTTTCAAAAGCCTCGACGAGGTTCGCGCGGCGCTTGGATTCACGCCCGAGCAATTCAAACAGCTTGCGCCGCTCGTCTCCTTCAAAGATCAAGTCGTGCGGATTACCAGTGTTGGCCGCTCAGGCAACATGAAGCGCACCGTGCAGATGATCGTGCGCAAGAGCGGGAACATGCCGCAGTTGATCAATTGGAAGGAGATTTAAGATCGAAGCGGATACTCGACCGGTATTCTTAGTTCCTGCTGCGCATGGTTGGAATGTGGTCCGCGCGAACGGGCAGAGCGGTTCGTGGGCGGTCAATGGTGTCGCTTCGCTGGAAGAGACGGTGCCGTTGCTCAACGGAACGACAAATGTGGTTCTCGCGTTGCCGGTGAACGCGGTGCTCGCGCAACGGCTGCGTTTGCCGACGGTCGAAGAAGGCGAGTTCGCGGAGATGGTGCGCATCCAGGTGGAGAAGGCGTTGCCGTATCCGCCGGAGGAAATCACCGCCGACTTCGAAGTCATCGAGCAGAACGAGCAGGGGAGTGTCGTCTCCGCGATAGCGGTGCATAACGAGAAGCTCTCGGACATCGCCGCGCCGTTGCTGGCTCGCGGGATCATTCCGCGCCAAGTCACAGTCTACGCCGCGCAACGCGCCGCAACCCACGCTGCCGGCGGGCGTGCTTTCCTCATCTATCCGGAAGACGAATCGCTCGTTTACGCGATCAGCGAAGACGGAAAGGTCGGGTTCACGCGCTCGTTGCAAAGTGGCGACACCGCGCAACTGCAACGCGATCTCCCGCAGTTCGCGCTCAGCGCGGAATTGCAGGGCGTGAATACCGCCGTGCCGGTAGTGCTTGTCGACGAAAGCCTTTCCGAAATGAGCGGCACGTTGCAGGGGATGTTCGGCGCGCGCGCCGACATCATGACGGTCGAAACGCCGCCTGCGGATACGAAGCTCAACCTGCTGCCAGACAGCTGGCGCCAACGTCGCGCCGAACTGGAACGTCTTGGCCAGTGGAAGAAGCGCGCGGTCTACGCGGGGATCGCTTACGCGG
Organism: Chthoniobacterales bacterium; assembly: GCA_045809985.1. Lineage (GTDB taxonomy): Bacteria > Verrucomicrobiota > Verrucomicrobiia > Chthoniobacterales > UBA10450 > JACCTI01. Next base: position 4,072 of record JBJMWV010000361.1, read on the forward strand.
CGATCCTGCTACTTTTCCTCGCCTATCTGGGCGTGATGCGTTTCCGCGTCGGGAGCCTTGATCGCGCGATCGCGCGGGATGAACCCAGCACCTCATTCATCAAGAAAACGGAAACGACTTGGAAAGCGCTCTCGCCTGCGATCGATCCGCATTACTACCCGATCGAAGTTCTCCTCCATCTCTTCGAGAGCCTGCCGTCGCCTGATGTGCAGATCACTTCCTTCAATCAATCTGCGCGACAGGTATCGGTCGACGGTGAAGCGCCCAGCGCAGCGCTCGCATATCAATTTGCGGAAGCGGTGAAGAAGAACGGCGAACTGAGGACGTTCCAGTTCGACATGGCCGCGCCGCGGATTTTGCCTAACGAACACGCGCAGTTCCGGCTGGAGGGAAAACCGAAATGATGCCCGCGTGGTTCGAACGAATGAATCAGCGCGAGCGCGTTCTCTCGCTCGTCATTGCTGGCCTGCTCTTCGTCCTCGTGAATCTCTTCATCTGGAACTCGCTCATCGGCGCCGTCCGCCGCACGCACTCAGATCTGGCCGCGCGCAAGAGCGTGCGCGCACAACAGAATGTCTTTTTGCGCGAGCGCAAAATGTGGCAGCAACGCGCCGAGTGGCTGAGCAAACGTCAGCCGGTGATGAAGAGCCCGGTCGAAGCGTCGACCTTGCTCGATCAGGTGAAGCAGGCCGCCGCGAAGCACAACGTGCTGATCGAAAATCCCGCGATCGGCAGCAGCGATACGACGCCAAATTACCAGGCGGTTTTCGCGTCCGTCGAAACGAAGAGCCCATGGCCGCCGCTCGTGCACTTCTTATACGACGTGCAGCAGCCGGAAAATTTTGTAGTCTTCGAAAGCGTGAATCTCGCGATCGATTCCGCTGATCCCACAGTGATGCGTGGGAAGTTTAAAATCGCGCGCTGGTTCGCTCCCAAGAAATGAAAACGCCACTCGCACTTCTTGCTCTCGTCGCCGCGCAACTCAGCGCATTCGCGGCCGATGATCTCCCGAAACCGCAGGCGTTCGCGCGTTATGAAGGCATGACGAGTCGCTCGCCGTTCGCTGTCGCGACTGCCGCAACGCCGCCGCCGCAGGCGCCGAATTTTGCGAAGGACCTCTACATCGCGAACGCAGCCAAGCTCTCGGACGAAGGGGTCGTCACGCTCGCCTCAAACGTCGACAAGA
>JBJMWV010000362.1:0-4382 GCA_045809985.1 Chthoniobacterales bacterium
CGCGTGCTTCCGCGCGGCGAACTGACCCGCTACGCTGCGCGCGTGGAGATCCGTCTAACGAACGCCTTGCTTCGGCCGTGGCGAATGGATGATGCCGCGGCGCTCGTCGCGTGCGCCAACAATCGCAACATCTCGCGCAATCTACGCGATCGTTTTCCGTTTCCTTACACCGCGGCCCACGCGGAAGCGTACCTGACGCACAAAACCGAGGTGCAGTCGGACCTTGTCTTCTGCATCGAAGTTGACGGCGCGGCGGCGGGCGGAATCGGAGTTCACCCATGCGACGACGTCTATCGCCTGAGCGCCGAACTCGGCTACTGGCTGGCCGAACCTTTCTGGGGACGCGGCATCGTGACCGAGGCAGTGCAAGCAGTCGTTAGGCAGGGATTCAATCTGCTCCCGCTGGTGCGAATCGAAGCTTCTGCCTTCGCGAGCAACCCTGCGTCCGCGCGTGTGCTCGAGAAATGCGGCTTCACGTTTGAAGGCGTGCGCCGGCACAACGTGGTCAAAGACGGGCAGATTCTCGACTTGTTAGGTTACTCGATCCTGCGCGAGGAATGCCTGCCGCAGGATCACCGCAAGCAGACGATCTCCGCTCCGCCGTCCGCGTGACGCATCACTAGCCGCCGCGCTCCAATAATCATTCTTCTCGGCACCGCTGTGACCTCTCCGTTAGAACTGCCGCGTGCCCCTCCTGAACGAGATCGTTCGTTACACGAACGAATATCTGCGCATCGATGACATTCCAGATTGGCCGAACGCGCTGAATGGCTTGCAGGTCGAGAACTCCGGCGAGGTGCGCAAGATCGGCGCCGCGGTTGATGCTTCGCAGCGCACGTTCAACGCCGCTGCGGAAGCAGGCATTGATTTGCTGCTCGTGCATCATGGACTCTTCTGGGCCGGACTGCGCGCGATCACTGGACCAGTGCGACGGCAGATCGGCTTCCTCTTCGAAAAGGACATCGCGCTCTACAGCGCACATCTCCCGCTCGATGTGCATCCGACGGTCGGGAATAACGCGCAGCTCGCCTCCGCACTCGGGCTGCACGACCCGGAGCCGTTCCTCGACTTCAAAGGCCAACTGATCGGGCTCCGTTCGCAGACGCAGATTTTTCCAAACGAGCTTGCGCGGAAACTGGAGGAGTCGTTAGGCGGCGCGGTCAAGCTCTACGCCTGCGGACCCGCCACGACCTCGACAATCGCACTCATCACCGGCGGCGCCGGCTCCGAAATTTACGCAATCGCGGAGGAGGGGATCGACACCTTCATCACCGGTGAAGCGCCGCATTGGGCTGCTGTCGCAGCTGGAGAACTGGGGATCAACCTCTTGTTAGGTGGACATTATGCGACCGAGACAATCGGCGTGAAAGGCCTCGCCGCGCATCTCGCGGAACGCTTCGGGCTGGAATGGCAGTTCCTCGATTTTCCAACTGGCCTGTAGCCGCTGCGCGTTCTGGAACGTGATCGCCTAACGAATGGATAATACCTTCCTCGGCTGCTTTGTGTTGATCGCGCTCGCCGCGCTCCTCGTGCCCTTCATCCTCACGATCGTGCACGCGCGCAAGCTCAAGGAACTTGATGGGACGTTGCAGAAATTGACGAAGCGTCTCGCCGCGCTCGAATCGGGCGGCGTTGTCGCGGCCGTGCCTGAGCCGGTCTCAGCGCGAACCGCTACAGCAACGCCGCCCATGCCGCCTGTTGTTGCGTCACCACCAGCCACTCCCGAGCCGCTGCCTCTCACGACTGTGCCGCCACCGTTGATCCCGACTCCGGCCGCACCTCCATCGAAGCCCGCTGCACCCAAGATCCCAAAGCCCGCGATCGATTGGGAAGCTTTCATGGGAGTGAAACTCTTCGCGTGGATCGGCGGCTTCGCGCTCTTCCTCGGCGTCGTCTTCCTCGTGAAGTATTCCTTCGAGAACAATCTCATCACGCCTGTGATGCGGATCGTGCTCGGGGCCGCCATTGGCCTCGCGCTTATCGCCGCCGGCTGGTTCACCTCGCATCGCGGCTACCGCGTGCCGGGCCAAAGCCTCTGCGCGACCGGCGTGCTCGTTCTCTACGCCGATGTCTTCGGCGCACACACCTTCTACAGCTTGCTCTCGTTAGGCATTGCCTTTGTCCTCATGTTCGGGATCACGGTCGGCGCATTCCTTCTCGCCGTGACCATGAACGCGCAGGTCGTGGTTGTGCTCGGCCTCGTCGGCGGTTTTCTCACGCCGCTTCTCCTCACGACGGGCAATCATCCACTGCCAACTTTTGGCTACATCGCTCTGCTCAATGCCGGCATCGCGGCTGTCGCGCTGCGCAAACGCTGGAATTACCTCTACCTCCTCGGCGCGATCGGCACCGTCTTCATTGAGGGCATGTGGATTCCGTTTCACGACGAACGGCAGATGCAGCTCGGCTTCTTCATCTTCCTCGGCATGCAGGCGGAGTTTCTCGCCTTCGGTTATCTCCGGCAGCGAATACAGCCTAACGAGAAGTGGTCGACACCGGCCGCGGCGGTAGTGGGTTTCGCATCAATTGGGTTCGCGTTTGTGCTCCTCAGCTACAATGCGCTCGCTCTGCGGCCCGGCTTCCTGTTTGGCTTCACCTTCCTCGCGGATATTGGCCTGCTCACGTTGGCAATGTGGCGACCTAATCCCGCACCGATCGCCGCGCCCGCCGGCACTGCAGTCTTCGCGCTCCTCAGCGCGTGGACGGCTGCCTACCTGAAGCAGGAATTCCTCTGGTGGGCGCTCGGCGCGTATCTGCTCTTCGCGCTGATTCACGCAGGCTTCTCCGTCTGGCCGGCGCGTCCCGAAGCAAAATCGACGCGCGCGAACTGGCAGATCTACATCCCGCTCCTCGCGCTCGTTCTTCTCCTGAGCTGCGTCTGGCGCGGCGAAACTTCATTCGCCGTCTGGGCCTGCGTGCTCCTGGTCGACATTCTCGCCGTCTCGATCGCCGCCGCATCGCGCTCCGTCATCGCGATTCTCGTCGCGCTAGTCCTCACCGTCTTCACCGCCGGTCTGTGGATATTCACCGCGGAGCCGACTAACGAGAGCATCGTCGGTATTCTCATCGTCGTCGCGCTCTTCGGCGTCTTCTTCTCGACCGCATCAACGCTCTTCGCGCGGCGCTTCGGCACCGATCTCGGCTCGCGCCGCAATGTGCCCGTACTCGCCGCGGCCATGCCGTTCGTCCTCCTCATCATGCTGATCGCGAAACTGCCGGTCGTCAGTCCGACCGCGGTCTTCGCCGTCGCGCTGCTCATGGCAATTGTGTTGCTCGGGCTCGGCATCGTTTCGCGCACGAGCTGGATCGCTGTCGTTGCGCTCGTCTTCACCTGGGCCGTCGAACGCGAGTGGCACTCCCTCCATTTCGAGAACACGACCGCGCTCCTCGCGCTCGGCTGGTATGCGGTGTTTTGCCTCGTCTTCATCGCATTCCCGTTCTTCGCCGGGGAGGAAGGCTGGCTGCCATGGGCCGTCGGCGCCCTTTCCGGCGTGCTTCATTTCACGCTGATCTACGAGGTGATTTTGTCCGCGTATCCGCATGCGAAAAATGGACTTCTGCCCGCCATCTTCATCGTGCCTTACGCGGTCGGCGTTGTTTACCTGATTAAGAAGCGCGGGATCGCGCCGGCGTCTGGCGATGCGCGGCTGGCATGGCAGGGCGGCGCTGCGTTGCTCTTCTTGAGCCTTATCTTCCCGATTCAGTTCCAGCGCGAGTGGATCACGCTCGGCTGGGCGCTCGAAGGCTTCGCGCTACTTCTACTCTTCCGGCTCGTGCCGAACGCCGGTCTGCGACTAGTCGGCGCCGCGCTACTCTCGATTGCATTCGTTAGGTTATCTCTCAATCCTGCGGTCTTCGAGTACCATCACCGCACACCTACCCGCATCTGGAACTGGTATCTCTACGCTTACGGACTAACGAGTGTTTGCCTGTTCGCCGGTGCGCGCATTGCCCAGGCGAAAGGCGAGAACCTGATCGCGCGCATCATTCCGCGCCTGCTCTACACGCTCGGCGCTCTGCTGATATTCCTGCTCTTGAACATCGAGATCGCCGATTACTTCTCCGTCGGACCTACTTTGACCTTCTCGTTCAGCGGCAACTTCGCGCGCGACATGACCTACTCGATCGCGTGGGCGCTCTTCGCCTTCGGGCTATTACTCATCGGCATGAAACGCCACCTGCGCTGGGTGCGTTACGCAGGCCTGGCCTTACTTATCGTCACCTTGGTGAAGTTGTTCCTTCACGACTTGAACAGCCTCGATAAGCTTTACCGCATCGGCGCGTTCATCGGCGTCGCCTTGATCCTGATTGTCGCGTCGTTCGTCTACCAACGCTTTGTCGGTCGGACTGTGCAGAAAACAGAAACTTAGCCATCTTAGAGC
>JBJMWV010000363.1:0-3573 GCA_045809985.1 Chthoniobacterales bacterium
AAGGTGGGCGGCGCGAAGCTGACCGGTGTGAGTTTGCTGCGCGATGTGCTCTCGATGCGCGACTACGGCGCGGACGCGATCTGTGATTTTACGGATGCGGGCGTGGCTTGCACGAGTCGTGAGACTTAGGCTGGAATCGAGCGGGTGATCCTCAGCGAGCTCGCGCATCGCGGAGTGGATCTGATCGTCGCGGAAACTGGCGACGGCATCATGGGCGAGTATGGCGTGCAGACAATCCTCTCCGATCCGGAGCTGCAGGCTTGGGGCAAGGTGCACATCCTCTGCGCGAACGATCCAGTCGGAGTAGCGGGTGCAATGACCCATTTCAAAAATGCGTTCGGGCTCGACATCGATGTGGTCAGCGGACCGGCAACGGACAATCGAGTCGGCACGCGCTTTGTGGAGTCATTAGGCTTGCCGGCGGCGAATGCACGCACGCACGCGAAGGAGTTCGCCGAACTCGTGCTCGAGAAAATCCGGCCGCATCTCAAGCGCGCCGCATGAAGATCGACGCGGTCATCTTCGGCGCGTCCGGTTACGGCGGCGGCGAATTGCTGCGCTGGCTTTCGACGCATCCCAACGTGGCGAGCATTCGCGGGACGTCGCGCAGTCGCGCGGGGAAGCCTTTCTGGGATACTCATCCGAATCTGCGCGGCGTAGTGGATGGAACCTTCGAAGCGGAGATCGACTGGAAGTCGTTGGGTACCAGCGAGCAGACGGTGGTCTTTTCTGCGCTGCCGCATGGCGAGCTGGCGAAGACGTTGCCGTCGCTCGAGAAGAGTTGGCCTAACGAGAGGTTATTGCTGGTCGATCTCTCTACCGATTTTCGGGCGTCGCCGGATTTCGTTTACGGTTTGCCGGAGTGGAATCGGGAAGCGATTCGCGGCGCGAAGCGAATCGCGAGCGCGGGTTGTTTCGCGACGGCACTGCAACTAGGCCTTCTGCCGTTGCGCGGACTGGATGTTGGGTTCATCGCGGCCACCGCAGTCACTGGATCGAGCGGCAGCGGTGCATCGGCGAGTGCGACGACGCATCATCCCGCGCGAGCGAATGACTTCCGCGCCTACAAGATTCTCGCGCATCAGCACATGGCGGAAGTCACTGCAGCGATGAAAGCCTGCGACATCAACGGCAGCCTGTCGTTTGTGCCGCAAAGCGGACCGTTCGTTAGGGGAATTTTTGCTACGCTGCAGTTCGCTCCGCCTGCGAAGGTTGATCTTAATGCGCTTGCGGCGGAAGCCTTTGCCGGATCTCCATTTGTCCGGCTGGTGGAGGACAGTCCGCGCATTTCCGCAGTCGTCGGATCCAATTTTGCTGACGTCGGGATCGTGGAGGGTGAAGGCAGCGCCGCAATCATGGTCGCACTCGACAATTTGGGCAAAGGCATGGCGAGTCAGGCGGTGCAGTCGATGAACATCGCGCTCGGACTGCCGGAAACGACTGGCTTGTGGACGCCGGGGCGATTCCCTGCTTGATGAAGCGCGTGCCACTACGCATCGGGAAGGTCACGCTTGGCGGGAAGGAGCCGGTCTTCATTGTCGGCCCGTGCGCGATCGAGTCGGAAGCGTTCGTCAGGCGGATGGCGAGAAAGATCGCGCGCATCTGCAAAGACGAAGGCGCGGCGTTTATCTTTAAGGCTTCATACGACAAGGCGAACCGGACCTCGGTGAAGTCGTTCCGCGGGATCGGCGTCCGAGAAGGTTGCGAATTGCTCGCGCGGATCGGTCGCGAAATCGCCGCGCCGGTCACAACCGATGTTCACTCGCCGGAAGAAGCGCAGATCGCCGGCGAGTTCGTCGACGTGTTGCAGATCCCCGCTTTTCTCTGTCGGCAAACGGACCTGCTCAAAGCGGCGGCGGAGACGAAGCGCGTGGTGAACGTGAAGAAGGGGCAGTTCCTCGCGCCGTGGGATGTGCGGAACATCGCGGAGAAGCTGACCGCATTTGGTTGCGAGAAGTTCTTCTTCACCGAGCGCGGCACGACATTCGGCTACAACAATCTTGTCGCGGACATGCGCTCGCTTTTCTGGATTCGCGAGGCGGGATACCGGGTCATCTTTGATGCGACGCATTCGGTGCAGCGTCCGGGCGGAGCAGGGGATGCGACGTCCGGTGACGGTATCCTCGCGCCAGTGCTGGCGCGTGCAGCGATGGCGGCGGGCTGCGACGGAATCTTCATGGAAATTCACGAAAATCCGGCGCGCGCACTCTCGGATGCGGCCAACCAACTTCCGCTCCGCCAGTTGCCGAAAGACCTTCGCATGTTAAGAGCTATTCATGCTGCCGTTTCGTAGCTCGCGCGGCCGAAACGCGGCCCTTGGAGCATTCGTTAGTCTCGCCATTTCGAGCGCGATCGTGCTTGCGGCGGAGCAGTCGCCTTCGCCCGGGAAGAAGGAACGGCATGGCGGCTCCCTCACAAAGATTCCATTGCCGATCGGGCAGGAAGCGAAGGGACTTGTCCTCCCGGACATCGACATGGAAGGACATCTGCGGGCGCGTTTTGAAGCGGGCGGGGCGAAGCGGATCGACACTGAGCATGTCGAATTCAGAGACCTGAAAATGGTCACGTTCACTCCGGAAAACGCGCGCGATCTGCTCATCGAGATGCCGCATTCGACGCTGAACCTGGAGACGCAGGTGATCGAATCGCACGCGCGGACAAGCGTGAGCCGGACCGACTTCACTATCATGGGCGACAAGATGAATTTCGATACGCTGGCGCGGAAAGGCACCCTCGTTGGCAATGTGAAAATGGTCATCACCGGTCAGGCGTCGGCGGGGAAGAAGACAGAGCAATGAAGAGGCTGGTCGGATGCGCACTGCTGATCTTCGGATTCGCAGCTCCTGAGTTGTTTGGGCAACAGCTTTCGGCGGCGGCGCTTGCTTCACCGGCGAAGCCGCAACGTCGTGCAGCGAAAGACAGCGCTAAAGCTGCCGCGAAACCGAAGGAAAAAGGCGACGAACGCGAGCCCGTCAAAGATGCGCTCGGCGAGAATGGCGTGCCGAAAGGACAGCCGATCATCACCGAAATTTTCGCGGACGAAGCGTTCTTTGATTCTGCGAATCACATGGGCATCTTCACCGGGCACGTGATCGTGAATGACCCGCGCTTCAATGTGCAGTCAGATAAACTGACGGTTTACCTCTCCAAGTCTGCGATGGCCGCGCAGAGCGAGGAGCCGAAGCAGCCCGCGGAAGGCCAGCAACCCGGCGGACCAAGCCAGGCATTGGAGAAAGCGGTCGCGGAAGGCAATGTGGGCGTGGTGCGTGAACGTCCGGACGAGAAAGGCGGACCGCCGGTGCGGACCGTCGGGCGCGGCGACATCGCGATTTACACGACGGGCGACGGCAATGTGGAATTGCGGGGGACGCCGCGCGTGCAAAGCGGTATGAACACCCATGTAGCGACGAATCCGGACACAGTGATGATCTTGCAAGGCGATGGCCAACTGTTCACGAAAGGTCCGAGCCGCACCGAGATTAAGCAGCCGCCGAAAACCGAGGCAGCGCCGACCGCTGCGCCGGCGAAACCATGAGCGTAGATTTCCCGACAGTTCAGGCGCCGAACGCGCCG
>JBJMWV010000364.1:0-8031 GCA_045809985.1 Chthoniobacterales bacterium
GAGATCGTCAGGAGCAGGATCGTTTTCATCGACGCAACTGATTCGTCGATTCAAGACCCGACGGATGCGGCACTCAGCGTAAGAGAGCGATGACCACACCGATGAGCACGATGGGCAACGCGGCGAGCAGTGAATAGACGAGGCAATCCTGCACGCGCGCTCTGCGTTGCGCTTCCGCGTAGGGAATGCGCGTGAAGGATACCATCGCGTAGAGCGGCAGATACGTGCCGGGCAGAATCCCTTCCAGCAGATGATCGAGCTTCTTCTTTGCGCGGAAGACAGGCGATGCCGTCTTGTCGCGCATCTCAATGAAGTTCTCGACCGCCAGATCCGCGAGCGCGTCTGCGTTTGGTTTGCGCCGGCGAAAATATTCCGTGAACGCGCGGCCGCGGTCCTCGGCGATCTCAGCCAGGCATTTGTCGAGCACGACACAATCCTCGAACGCGGCATTCATCCCCTGCCCATAAAACGGCACGACCGCGTGCGCGGCATCGCCGACGAGCGCGACCTTGTCGCGGTAATGCCACGGCGCGCAACGCACCGTGACGAGCGAGCCAGTCGGGTTGTCGCGAAACTCCTCGAGCAGCGTCGGCATGAGCGGAACTGCGTCTGGGAATTCCTCGCCAAAAAAACGCCCGACATCTTCGTCGCTGCGCATGCTCGCGAAACTGCGCGACCCCTCGAACTCCCAGAACAACGTGCACGTGAATGAGCCGTCCGGATTCGGCAGCGCGATCATCATGAAACTTTTTCGCGGCCAGATGTGCAGCGCGTTCTTCTCCAGTTGCCACGAACCGTCCGCCGCTGGCGGGATCGTCAGCTCCTTGTATCCATGCGCGAGATACGTCTGGCTGTAATCGAAACGATCGAGGCGTTGCATCGCGCGCCGGACCGCGGAATAGGCGCCGTCGACGCCAATGATTGCATCACCGCGTGCGACGATCTTCTCGTTAGACCCATGTTGCACCAACTGCGCCGCCGGCGCGTCGAGATCAACGTCCGTGCATTGATGATTGAAGTGCACGCGCACATTTGGATAACGCTGCGCCGCCTCAATCGTGACCGTGTTCAGCGCGCCGCGTCCGATGGAGTTGATGCACTTGTTCGGGTCGCGGTCGTAGGGCGAAAAGTGCAGCGCGCCCGATTTATCGTGGATCATGCGGCCACGCATCGGGATCGCGTGCTGCATCACTTCATCCGCAATCCCGAGCTGCTCGAGGGCGTGAATGCCGCGGGTCGAGAGCGCGAGGTTGATCGACCGACCACCGACTGTGTTGCCCGCGCGCGGATCAGGCCGGCGTTCGTAAAGATCGACCTCGTAACCGCGCCGGCCGAGGAATGCCGCCATCATGCCGCCCGCCAGTCCGCTGCCGATCAGGACAAAGTTCGCCACCGCGCGAGCATCTACGAATCCGCAATGCAGAAAAGCAGGAAACGATTGCCCGTGTGGCACCTTGACTGCTCAAGCGAAGCGCTCCTGTCATGCAATTCCAGTCCTTCACCTCCCATGGCGACCACGGTAGCAGCACGCTTGATCTGCGCGCGATCCTTCTCGTGGACGACGACAAGCAACTCGCCTCCGCCCTGCAGTGGATCCTCGCCGATGAAAATTTTCTCGTCGACGTAGCGAACAACGGCGAGGAAGCGCTGCTCAAAGTGGAAGCACTGGAATACGACGCGATTATTTGCGATCTGATGATGCCGCGTGTCCGAGGTGATGAATTCTTCCTGCGCGCGAAACAAATCCGTCCCGGAGTCGAGCGCCGCTTCATCTTCATGACAGGCTACGCGGGCGACCCGGCGATTCGCGATTTCCTCAACGGTAACGACGTCGAGTTCCTGGTGAAGCCCTTCCCCGTGCAGCGCCTGATCAAGCGCGTGCGGGACATGATCGGCTAACCTGCCGCCGTCTTAATGATGGCGCGCGAGGATCTGCGCGAAACGCCAGACTTCGTGGAATGTATTGTAGAGCGGCGTCGGCGCGGCGCGGATCACGTTCGGCTCGCGGAAATCGCACTTCACGCCCGCAGCTTCGAGTTCGGCGAAGAGCTCCTTCGGATGTTCGTGCGCGAGAATCGAAAGCTGAGCGCCGCGCTCATTCGGCTCGCGCGGAGTGATGACGGTGAAATGCTTCGAGCCGATCTGGTCTAACAAGTAATAGAGATAGCCGGTCAGCTTTTCGGATTTCGCCCGGAGCGGCTCCATACCTCCGGCTTCATCGAAGATCGCGAGTGACGCGCGCAGCGGCGTCATAGAGAAGATCGGCGGATTGCTCACCGCCCATGAGTCTGCTGACGCGACAGGCACAAACTCCGGAATCAACTGCATCTGGAAACGCGTCGCGGGATCATTCCCCCACCAGCCGGCGAGCCGCGGCAGCTCGCGATTCGTCGCGTGGCGCTCGTGCACGAACGCGCCTGCGACCGCGCCGGGCCCGGAGTTCAGATATTTATAGGAACACCAGACAGCGAAATCCACGTTCCAGTCGTGCAAGCGCAACGGCAAGTTGCCCGCGGCGTGCGCGAGATCGATTCCGACCATGCAGCCGTGCTTGTGCGCGAGTGCGGTGATCCGCGCGACATCAAAGAATTGTCCGGTGAAGAAGTTCACGCCGGGGAAAAGCACGAGGGAGATTTCATCGCCCGATCGCTCCAGCAGCTCCTCGATATCTTCCATCCGTAGCGTCACCTCTCCCGTACGCGGCCGCGCGACAAGCAACGACTCGTTAGGCGAATAACCGTGATGCCGGATCTGCGTCTTGACTGCGTAGTTGTCGGAAGGAAACGCCGGCTCCTCCATCAGCACCTTGGAGCGCGACGCAGTCGGTCGGTAAAACGTGGCCATCATCAGGTGCAAATTCACCGTCAGGCTGTTCATGCAGACCACTTCGTTCGGCTGCGCGCCGACGAGCCGCGCCGCCGCGTCGCGAACCGTTTCGTGGTACGAATACCATGGCGTCTTGCCTTCGAGGTGCGCGTCGACCGCGAGTATTCCCCAGTCATCCAGCTCCTGTTCGAGCAACGCCCGCGTCGCTTTCGGCATCAGGCCTAACGAATTACCGACGAAGTAGATCACCGGCTGCCCGTCTGCGCCGTTCGGAACCTGGAAGCGGTCGCGAAAATGCCCTAACGAGTCCTCGGCATCGCACTGCAGTGCGAACTTCTCGTCCGAAGCAAAGTTCATCGCTTCAGCGCGCCGCCGCGATTACTTTCAACTCAATCGCAATCGGCGTCGGCAATGCGCCAACTTCCACCGTCGTGCGCGTCGGATTGGGTTTCCCCGGGCCTGCGAAGTATTCCGGATAGATGCGGTTGTAGATCGGGAAATCCTTCTTCATGTCGGTCAGGAAGACGGTCACGTCGACGATGTCGTTCCAGCTCCCGCCAGCGTCTTCGAGCACCAGCCGCACATTCTCGAAGACCGCGCGGCATTGCTTCTCGATGTCGTAGCTCACGACATTTCGCTCGGCGTCCATCGTCACGCCCGGAATGTCTTTGCTTCCACGGACGCGCGGGCCGATTCCCGATAAGAACAGCAGGTCACCGATCCGCTTAGCGTGCGGAAAAGCCCCGACTGGTTCCGGCGCGCGTTTGCTCTCGAATGATTCGGCCATGGTTCGTTAGCCGCCGGCGATCGCGCCGATGATGAAGAACGGTTCCGCGCCCTTTGCGATCGGCTCAGGCAGTGGCGCATCCGGCGATTCATGCGAGATGTCTTCTTCGCAGGCGAAGAAGCGCACCATCGGGCGTCGCTTCAGGCTGACATGATCCCGAATCGTTCCGCGCAAAACCGGATATTTATCCTCGAGCAGATCAAGCACAGCGCGCGGTGTCGCCTCGCCGTTCAGGTCTAGCTCCACTTCATCGCCGACTTGCGCGAGCGTCCGCAGATGATGAGGAAGAACGACGCGGATCATGCGAGCGTTTGCACTTCGACGGACAACACCGCGGGCAGATCACGGACGATCGGCTTCCACGAGTCGCCGCCATCCGCCGATCCATAGACCTGACCGCCAGTCGTTCCGAAATAAATCCCGCACGGGTCTAACGAGTCCACGCACATCGCGTCGCGCAGCACGTTCACGTAGCAATCGCGCTGCGGCAGACCATTCGTTAGGGCTTCCCATTCATTGCCGCCGCTCCGGCTGCGGTAGACGCGCAGCTTGCCTTCCGGCGGGTAATGCAGCGAATCGCTCTCGATCGGCACAACGTAGATCGTCTCCGGCTCGTGCGCGTGCACATCGATCGGGAAACCGAAATCGCTCGGCAGATTTCCGCTCACTTCGCTCCATCGATCGCCGGCATTCTCGCTCCGCATTACGTCCCAGTGTTTCTGCATAAAGAGCACATCCGGCCGCGACGGATGCATCGCGATCCGGTGCACGCAGTGTCCGACTTCCGCATCCGGATCCGGCATGAAGTTGGAATGCAATCCGCGATTAATCGGCTTCCACGTCTCACCTTCATCATCGCTGCGGAATGCGCCTGCCGCGGAAATCGCGGCGTAAATGCGCTGCGGATTTTTCGAATCGAGGAGGATGGTGTGCAGGCACATGCCGCCCGCGCCGGGCTGCCACTTCGGACCGGTGTCATGTTTGCGCAGCCCCGATAATTCCTGCCACGAAGCACCGCCATCCCTTGTCCGAAAGAGCGCCGCATCTTCAACGCCAGCGTAAACCGTATCCGGATCGCCTAACGAGGGCTCGAGATGCCAGACGCGCTTGAACTCCCACGGATGCTGCGTGCCGTCGTACCACATGTGCGTCCCGGGGACGCCATCGTAGACGAACTTGTTGCTCTCGCCCTTCGGCATTCCGTCGGCCGTTTTCTCCATCCCACCGCCCGGCGTCACCCAGGTTTTTCCACCGTCGCTCGAACGCTGAATGATCTGGCCGAACCAGCCGCTCGATTGCGATGCGTAGAGGCGGTTCGGATCAACCGGCGAACCTTTGACGTGATAAATTTCCCAGCCAGCGAAATGCGGGCCGTCCACTTTCCAGCTCTCGCGTTTGCCGTCCGACGTGAGGATGAACGCGCCTTTGCGCGTGCCTACTAAAACTCTGACTCCGCTCATTCCCTTCTCAGTAACCGAGCGGTTGCGAATTGAGAACTACTTTGCGATGCAGACGTTCTTCGGCTCGGTGAAAAAGTGCAGCGCTTCGTTGCCGCCTTCGCGCCCGACACCGCTCTGTTTCATTCCGCCAAACGGCACGCGCAAGTCGCGCAGCAGCCAGCAGTTCACCCAGACCGTGCCGGTGTGGATTTGCTCCGCGACGCGATGAGCGCGGCTGAGGTTCTGCGTCCAGACAGACGAGGCGAGCCCGTAATCGCAGTCGTTCGCGTAATGGAGCACTTCGTCTTCGCTGTCGAAGGGCGTGATCGTCACGACCGGGCCGAAGATCTCTTCGCGATTCGTTCGACAGGAGACCGGCAAATCTGTGATCACAGTTGGAGACAGAAAATAACCGTCGCGACAGCGTTCGTTGATGTCGTTAGGCGCGCGGCCACCCAGCGCAATCTTGCCACCCTCCTGCTGCGCGAGATCGACATAGAACTTCACCTTGTCGAGCTGTGCCTTCGAAACGATCGCGCCCTGATCTGTGCCCGGCTCGAGTGGATCGCCGACCGTCAGCTTCGCGGTCTGCTCGATGAAGCGCGGGACGAACTTGTCGTAGATCGAACGCTCGACGAAGACCCGCGAACCGCAGAGACAAACCTGCCCTTGGTTCGCGAAGGATGAACGCACGCTGCCAGTGAGTGCAGCGTCGAGATCGGCGTCGGCGAAGATGATGTTCGGATTTTTGCCGCCGAGCTCGAGCGATACTTTCTTGAACAACGCCGCGCCCGCTTCCGCGACCTTCTTGCCCGTCACGGTGCCGCCAGTGAACGAGATCGTGTTGATCTTCGGATGCGCCGTGATCGGCGCGCCGACATTCGGCCCCGTGCCCTGCACAATGTTGAGCACGCCATCCGGCAGCCCGGCTTCACGCACGACTTCGCCGAGCAGGAACGCGGTCATCGGCGTGAGCTCGCTCGGCTTCGCGACTGCGGTGTTTCCGCACGCGATCGCGGGCGCGATTTTCCAGCTCAATAAATAGAGCGGCAGATTCCACGGTGAGATCAGGCCGGTGACGCCGCGCGGCTGGCGAAGGGTGTAGTTGAATGCCAGGCCATCGGTCACGTGCGCTTCGTTCTCGGTGTGGAGAATCGCGGTCGCGAAGAAGCGGAAATTCGAAGAGGCGCGCGGGATATCGAGACTGCGCGCGAGACCGAGCGGTTTGCCGGTGTCGATCGACTCGGCGCGCGCGAACTTCTCAAGATCGCGTTCGATCAAATCAGCGATGCGAAGCAAGATGCGCGATCGCTCCTCCGCTGGCGTTTGCGACCAGCCGCGGAACGCCTGCTCCGCGGCCGCAACCGCTGCTTCGACATCGCTACTGTCGCTATCCGCAACGAGCGAGTAAGGCCTACCTGTCGCAGGCTCGATATTGTCGAGATACTTCCCGGCCGCCGGCCTAACGAATTGCCCGGCGATGAAGTTGTCGATCCGCGGGAGGTCCGTCTGCATTCCGCACAAGGTTACAACGTCTGCTGCAAAACGCGCAGCCAATTGCCGCGCAGAATCTTCTCGATGTCTCCATCGCTGAACCCGCGCTCGATCAGTTTGCGCGTGAGATTCCGCGCGTGTGAATGATTGCCCAGCTCGGGGATGTAATGCGGGCGCGTCAGTTTCGCTTCCATCGCGGCGCGCTCTTCGGCAGGCATGCGGGCGAAGAGGAACTCGCAAAAATCGAAGCCGATCCCGACCCCCTCGATTCCGATCAGGCTCGCAATGTGTTCGATGTGATCAACGTAGCGATCGAGCGTCGCTCCGTCTGGCGTCGGACTAACGAGGATCGCGTTCGCGCCGATCACACCGCCGCGTGCGCCAATCATCTTGATCTGCTCGTCGCTGATGTTGCGCTCGATATCGTGGAAACGCCGCGCGTTCGAATGCGAGACAACGAGCGGCTTCGTTGCCAGCGCGCAGATCTCGTCGAAGCCGGCAGGGTTTATGTGCGCGAGATCGACCAGGATTCCTAGCCGCTCGCACTCCTGCACCAACTCACGGCCAAAACTCGTTAGGCCGGTAGGCGGCGAGCCCGTTGCCGCGAAAATTCCGCCAGACGCGGCGGCGTTCACTCGCGCGTGCGTGAGCGAGATCATTCGCAGCCCGAGCTGGTGGAAGATCCGAACCAGGTGCAGGTCGTCGCCAAGCGGCTCGGCGCCTTCCATTGTGAGGAGAAACGCGATCCGCTTCTCGTCTAGGGCCTGTTCGATCTCTTCGAACGTGCGGCAGAGCATCAGCCGCGGATTGGATTCGATCTCCGCATGCAAGAGCGCGACTTGATCGAGCGCGACGCGCAGCGCTCGTTCGCCAAGATCTTTGTCTTCGACATACAACGCGACGCCGAGCAGCGCGATGTCGCCAGCTTCAAACTCCGGCAGAAAGTCCGCCGCAATCACGTCGCGACGAGCGCGATCCCAGTAGAGCGCGAGCGGCAAATCGAAATGCATGTCGACCAATCCGCCGGCATGCACTTGGGACACGTGTTCGTCGAAGTCGTTCATGAGATTTCCCGCAGAATTGCACGCGCGGCTGCTTCACTCGCGCCGCCGCGGCCAAGTTTTGCAATTACACCTTCGAAATTCGCGACCATCTCGTTGCGATACGTTGTGTCATCGAGCAGACGCAAGACTGCGCGCGCGATTGCATCCGGACGGGCCTGATGCTGGATGAATTCCGGCACGATCTCGCGCCCGGCAAGCACGTTCGGCATCCCGAGATGTTTCACCTTCACGAGGAGCTTCGCCGCAAAATATGTGAGCCAGGCGACGCGATAGACGAGCACGAAGGGGAGACCGAAGAACGCCGCCTCAAGTGTCGCAGTTCCAGATGCGACGATCGCAACCTGCGCGCGTTGCATGAGGGAGGCTGCGCTTTGCGACGTTACAGCAGCGTCTAAACCTGAGTCGGCAAGCATGTGTTCGA
>JBJMWV010000365.1:0-6746 GCA_045809985.1 Chthoniobacterales bacterium
ATACAAACGTATGCGCCTGCGGCAATTCGCAGACGCGGGCGCGGGACTACGGCTGCGGCGGCGGAATTTTGAGCAGGTCCGACTGGTCCGGTTTCGGTGACGGCTGTGGCTCGGGTCCTTCGCTCGGCGGCGCAAGCTCCACCGACGGCTCAGTCATCTTCCACGGCTTCGGCGATTTCGTGGCGGCGCTTTTCTCCTTCGCCTTCGAAGATTTCCTCGAAATGTGGTTCGACCTCGTGCTGCTCTTCTTCTTTGTGCTCGTGGTCGACGACTTCTTCGGCTCGCTCGTCGGGGAAGACGCAACCGGTCGTGGCATCTCGTTAGTCTCTTCCGTTGCGTCACGTTGCACTTCCGTGCGCAGTGTCGCGGTCAACGATCTGCTCGACTGCTCAAGTTCAGAGGCCTTGAAGCTCTGAGTTGTCTCGAGCGGTGGCGGCGCGTCGATCACGCGCTCGGGAGCTGCGGCGGCGCGACGTGCGGTGTGCTGCGGGCGCAGCGTTTCAGGGCCAGCGAGCGTCATGTGAGTGGTCGCGATTTCAGCGGTCGGAGCTGGCGGCGCCTGCAAGTCGTTGAAGAACTGGCCTTCGCTATAGGACTCGAAGACTTCGGGAGTGACCATCTGGCGATGCAAACCGCCAGCGGAATCGCGAAGGACGAAGCTGTAAACGCCATCGATGCCGATGGACGCATATAGCGGATGCGGACGGGACAGCTTCTGCACAATCACGCCTTGATAGGCGCAACTGGTGAGAAGCATTGCAGAAATCGCGGGCAGAGAAACAATGAAGCGCATAGGAGAGAGAGAACTAAGGGGTGGGAACGAAGAAGGTTCTACGGAGTTTGTGCATGGGCCGCCAGCTAAATTCTGCGTCTCTATGCTTTTCGCTCAGCCATGGCCGAAAGTGTGGCAAATCAAAAACTTAACTCGATAAGCGCAGCGCACCTGCCGCACACGAAGCAAGGTGGAAACTCAACCCAAAGGAAGACTTATGCTCTGGACCATCTTTGTAATTCTGCTCGTGCTCTGGCTGCTTGGACTCGTCAGCTCCTACACGCTCGGCGGCTTCATTCACATCCTGCTCGTGATCGCCGTCGTTATCCTGATCATCAATTTGATTCAGGGCCGGCGCACGCTCTGACCGCGCGCTGAATGAAGCCAGCAGGCATTCTCGGCATCATCCTCATCGTTGTCGGCATTGTCGCGCTCGCTTGGGGCGGGTTCGCGAGCTTCACGACGAAAGAAAATGTCGCGAAGCTCGGCCCGCTTGAGGTCAACAAAGAGAACGAACATCGCGTGCCGGTCGGGCCGATCGTCGGCGGCGTCGCGATCGTCGGCGGGGTCATCCTGCTGATCGCCGGCAACAAGGCGATCATTCGTTAGGCGTTACTCTTTTTTCCTTCGCAGCCCGCGCGGTTCTGTTTGAATCGCGCGTATGTCGAGCGCGCGTGAACGCGGTGGACGCTGGTTGCGCGGCGAGCTGCCCGGGCTCATCGCCAGCGGCGTCATCACGGAGGAAACGTCGCGTGCCCTCGCGGCGCATTATCCTGAGCCGGCGAAGGGGAGTTCACGCAGTCTCGCTTTCGTTCTTCTCGCGATCATCGGCTCGGCGCTGATCGCGGGCGGGATCATTCTCCTCATCGCGCACAACTGGGACGAGTTCAGTCGCCCGCTTCGTTCCGCGTTTGCATTCGTTCCGCTGCTTGCGGCGCAGGCGCTCGCGTTGTTTGTCCTTTTGCGCCGCGATGGATCGCAGGCATGGCGGGAAAGCGCCGCCATCTTTCTGGTCGCCGCGATCGGCACCGCGATTGCAGTCGTTAGTCAGACATATCAAATTCACGGCTCGATCGCGCAGTTCATCCTGACCTGGCTGTTCCTCGGGCTGTCGATCGTCTACGTGATGCGGACGACGTTCGGCGCGTGTGTCTACATCTGCGGCGCAACCATATGGCTTACCTATAAAGACTCCTACCCGTACGAAAGGAGTCCGCTGCTTTTTTGGGGGCTGTTACTGCTCGTTGCGCCTTACTTCGCTCTGCTTTTTCGCCGGACCAGGACGAGTCGTGAAACGACCGCACTCGCGACTGTGTTCGCTATCGGATGCGCTATCGGCATTGGCTACACCGAGAGCTTTTCGAAAGCGAACATCGGAGTGCTCTCCTACGCTGGATTGTTCGCGCTGGTTTACCTCTGCGGAATTGAATTCTTCGCCACGGGAGAAGGCGAATTGCCGCCACTGGCACGGCTGGCGGCAATCGCGATCGGCGTGCTGACAATCGTCCTCACATTCCACGACATCTGGATGCATTCGAACACTCCGTTGCCGACACTTGATCTTCAGCGCGCGATCAGCGTCGCGATCCTCCTGTTCTTCCCGCTCGCGGCGGTCTTGCTAGCAGCCTGGACATACATCCACGGCAAAATCCACTTCAGCATCCTTGCCGTAGCGTTGCCCATCGTCACCGGTGCCGGCTGGATGATCGCGCATTTTTGTCCGCCGGAGCAAATCACCTGGTCGCGATCGAATTGCGACTTTTACGCGGCGATGCTCTTCAACGTTTACGCGCTCGCGCTCGGCGTGGAACTGATCGCGCGCGGTTTGCGGGCCGACAGCATGACACGGGTAAACTTTGGTCTCGCGATCATCGCCGCGCTTGCGATCGCGCGGTTCTTCGACAGCGATCTCAGCTTCGTCGTGCGCGCGATCGGCTTCATCGTCATCGGCCTCGGCTTTCTCGCGACGAACTTCATCCTCTTCAAGAAGCGCCGCCCCGCATGAGAACGCTGCGCTTCATCGTCTTTCTGGTTGTTGCGCTCGCGCAGATCGCCGTGCCGGCTTCAATGATTTGGAAACGCCAGCAGACATTACGCAATGGGCGCACCTGGAAGTTCCGCACTGTGCCGGTTGATCCGGTCGACGCGTTGCGCGGCCGTTATCTCACGCTGCGTTTCGACGCGGAGACTTTCGAGCGGCAGGAAGGCTACCCGTACCAGTCGCAATTCCTGCGCGCGAAGCTGAAGGAAGACGCGGACGGCTTCGCGATCGTGGATGACCTCACCGAAAATGCGCCGCTGGCTGACGATGTCATCCCTGCGCAGAACCTTGGATTCTATGAACGCAAGATGCGGGTGCAATTCACCTTCGACGAATTCTGGATCAACGAAACGGACGCTGCCGCCGCGGAGACGCTCTACACCGCGCACAGCCGCGGGCAGGACAAAGACTCTTATGTCACCGTGCGGGTGAAGAACGGCGACGCCGCGATCGAAGAGTTTTATCTCGGCGACAAGCCGCTGCGCGAAGTTGCGCGTGCAGCTCGTCGTTAGGCGTTTGCTTTCAAGACCGCAAACGTCTTGCTGCCTTTGCGATCGAGGTAAAGCAGGATGCCTTTGCGCGGATCAGCTTTCGTTAGGGCGTCGCGGAACGTCTGCACGTTCGTCACCGGTTTGCCGTCCACTTCCGTGATGACGTCTTCACGTTCGACGCCTTGCGCGGACGCGAGGCTGTTGTCCGCGACATCGGTCACGATCACGCCCTGCTGCACATCGAGGTGCAAACGCGCGGCGACTTCTTTCGTCAGTTCCTGCACCTGAAGACCGAATTTGTTCATGTCCTCCGGCTTCTGCGGCGGGGACTGCGGTGGATTTGAGACGCGGCCGATCTCGTTGGGCAACTCGCCGGCGATGACCGGAATCTTGATCGTCTGACCTTTGCGCCAAACGGTGAGGTCGACCGACTGCCCGACCTTCTTCTTCAGGATCTCGCGCTGCAGTTGCGTGTCGCTGGCGACCGGGCTGCCGTCGACCTGCGTGATCACATCGAACGGACGCAGATCGCTTTTGTACGCCGGAGCGTCGGCTTCGATCGTGCGAACGACCACGCCTTTATCGAGGCCCTTGAAGAGCTCGCGGATTGACTGGTCGTCGCCCAAAGTCTCGATCCGAATCCCTAGCCACGGCCGGATGATGCGCTGTCCGGAGATCAACTGCTGGCCGATCTCGTTCGCGAGGTTGATCGGGATCGCGAAACCGAGACCGCGATTCAGTCCGTTGATCAGCGTGTTCATGCCGATCACTCTCCCGTCGATGTCGCACAGTGGACCGCCGCTGTTGCCCGGATTGATCGACGCGTCCGTCTGCAGGTAATCCGAGATCGAGTAGCCGCCGGTCGGGATCAACTTGCTCCGGCCTTTCCCGCTGACGACGCCGTAGGTGAACGTGTAATCGAGCTTGAACGGCGCGCCTATAGCGAACGCGAACTGACCCACGCGCACCGCATCGCTGTCGCCGATCTGCACCGCCGGCAGATCCTTCGCTTCAATTTTGACTACCGCGACGTCGGTCTTCTCATCGCTGCCGACGAGCTTCGCGGGAAACTCGCGGCCGTCCTTCAGCTTCACCTCAATCTTATCCGCGCCTTCGACGACGTGGAAATTCGTCAGGATGTGTCCGTCTCCGCGCACGATGAATCCCGAGCCTTCGCTCTGCTGCGGTTGACGATCGCGCGGGCTGCGACGCGGACCATCATCTGGTGGCTGCTGCTGCTGGTTGAAGAAGAGGTCATCAAGCGCCGGGTTATCGCTCACATCGTTTTTTTTCGTCGTCTCAATGATCACGACACTCGGCGCAACGATCTCGAACACTTTCGCGAAAGCATTGTTGAGCTGATGCACGACATCTTTGCCCGCTTCGGCAGCTTCGGGGACGATGGTCGGCGTCGGACGCACTTCCGGTTCCGCCGCGCGCAAACTCAGGGGCAGCGCAAGCGAGAGAAGGGCAATGGAAAAGAAGCGCATGGTGAACTCGTTGGACACGACTTCACCGTAGCTGTTCAAACGTGCTTTGCGAGGGAGCGGCGACCGATTGTCGATGACTAAATCCGCGCGATCACGGCCGTGATTCCGAGGTGCTGCGCACCTGAAGGTGCCTGCATTGACTTGATATTTAGGGCCCTTAACCTTTCCGCCTAACATTGAAAATGGGCACCTTTGCCGCAGGGATTAAGGAAGGGAAAGAGTTCGTTTCACACGCGCCGGGATACTGGCCGGGCGTCACACCCGAGCAGTGGAACGATTGGAAGTGGCAGCTGAAAAACCGCGTCACTTCGCTCCCGCAACTCGAACAGCATCTCGAACTCTCCGACGACGAGCGCAACGGCGTTCTCCTTTCCGGAACGAAGCTCGCGCTCGCCGTCACGCCGCACTTCTTCAACCTCATCGAGCGCGACAATCCGGATTGTCCGATTCGCCGCCAGGTCATTCCCCGCGTCGAGGAATCGTGGACTTCGCCCTACGACATGGCGGATCCATGCGGCGAAGATTCTCATATGCCCGTGCCGGGTTTGGTGCATCGCTATCCGGACCGCGTGCTCTTTCTCGTTACCGATCGCTGCGCGAGCTACTGCCGTTATTGCACACGAAGCCGCGTGGTCAGTGGCGCGGGCGAGCAGGAGCTGCACACCGAGTTCGAAGCAGCATTTCGTTATCTCGAACAACACACCGAGATCCGTGACGTCCTCTTGAGCGGCGGTGACGCCTTGCTTTTCAGCGACGACAAACTCGAGAAAATCCTCAGCCGTCTGCGTGCGATTCCGCACATCGAGTTTCTCCGCATCGGCACGCGCGTTCCGATTTTTCTACCGCAGCGCATCACGCCGGAGCTCTGCCAGATGCTGCAGAAGTACCATCCGCTCTGGATGAGCGTGCACGTGAATCATCCGCGCGAGCTCACGATTGAAGTGAAGGAAGTGCTCGAGCGTCTGGCGAATCACGGCATCCCGCTCGGCAACCAGAGCGTGTTGCTCGCCGGCGTGAACGACAATCTCGAGACGATGAAGACGCTCGTGCACAAGCTCCTCATGTGCCGCGTGCGCCCGTACTACATTTATCAGTGCGACCTCATCAACGGCTCGGCGCACCTGCGCACGTCGGTCGCGAAAGGCATCGAGATCATCGAAGGTCTGCGCGGTCACACCACGGGTTATGCGGTGCCGCAGTTCGTGATCGATGCGCCGGGCGGCGGGGGGAAAGTGCCGATCAATCCCGGTTACGTCCTCTATCACGACAACGAGAAGATCGTGATCCGGAACTATGAAGGTCAGATCTTCGAGTATCCCGAGACCGGCGGCGAGCAGGCCGTGACCATCGCGCCGCAACGGGAATATCACGACGAGTATCTCTACTCGTAACCGCTTGTCAGGTGGGGCCGCGGCGCTCATCGCGCCCGATACGCGGCGAGGCGGATTACTGCGCCTTTCGCGCTATATTTTCTAGAATTAATCTGAACAATTTCGCCTTTTTCGCGTCCAACGGAAGAATGGCTAAAACCAGGGAGAACAGACCCCGACAGGCGAAAGCGGCGGGGAAGCGCGGAACTGAGGGTTCAGCGGTGAAGTTGGTCCGGCGAGATTCGCTGACGCGAACTAAAACGGTCCTCAACGCCGCCCTCCGTCTCTGGGAGCTGAAGCAGCGAACGCGGTCTGACCAGGCTTCGTAGCCGTGACCCGGCTGAAGTTGCGCGCCGAAAAGACAGCGCAGCACAGTCGGCAAGAGCTTGGGAGCGGATCGCATCTTTAACGCCGCGAACCACGACTGCCCGATGCCTAGTTGCGTCGCGTCCGAAATATCGCTAGGCGTTTGGCGGCAATGGAGTTTGCTGTCTCCGCCAGCGCGGAGAGAACCGCCTGAGCTGATAACTCCTACGAATCCGCAGGACTCGTATGCTCAATTATCTTTACGTCATGCTCGGC
>JBJMWV010000366.1:0-3238 GCA_045809985.1 Chthoniobacterales bacterium
ACGCCGCGCTCGATCGCGCGGCGACAAGTGCGGCGAACGAATCGCGGCCGCGAATTCGAGGTTCTCCGCGATCGTCAGGTTCTCGTCGAACGCAGCCTCCTGCGGGATGTAACTGACGTAGCGCTTCAGCTCATCGAGGTGGCTGTAGAGTGACTGTTCGTTGAGCAGCACGTGGCCGCCGGTCGGTTGAAGCTGACCGCCGATCACTTTGAGCAGCGTGCTCTTGCCGGAACCGCTCGCGCCCATGACGCAGACGAGTTCGCCGCGATTCACGCTGAAGGAGATGCTGTCCAGCGCGACTTCGGAATTGCCGAAGCGATGATTGAGATCAACGACCTCGAGGCTGCGAATGATGTTTCGCTCTTCCTCGATGATCCGCTCGGAGAAGTTGCAGCGTAGGAACTGTCCGATGTCGATGCGGATGGTGTCGCCATCTTTCAGTGGCGCCGTTCCGCGGACCGGCGTCTCACCGACCATGATCGGGCGATCGGATTCGATTACTTCAAGCGTGCCGACCAGCTGGTCGTAATCGCAATTGATCTTTAGGAGGACATCGCCGGCTGTGCCCGGTGAAAGCAGAATGTCGTCCTCTTCGAGCAGACTCGGATTGTTCGAGACGAGATACTCGGACTTCGACGCCTTGAGCTGAAACCGGCCGCCCATCGCCCGAGCGCGCCGACGCAGATCGCTGAGATCCATCTCGCTGTCGTTGAAGAACTGGATCCGGTCGTCCAGCGTCGCCTCGACCTGCGTGCCGGCCTTCAAACGCGAGCCGTTGATCGTCGCGTCGACATCGCGCAGCGCTTTGATCCGCACTTTCAGCCCGAACGTGACCTCGAGTGAACTTTCACGCGACCGCGCACGCTCGAGTTGCACCTGATCGGAGTCTCTCGGCACGCGCACGAAGATCTGCGGCAACGAGACGTTCTTCTTCGCGTTGAAGTAGGCCGCGAGCTCCTGATAGCTGAGAACCTGATCGCCGATCAGGATGCGTTGTCCGGGATAGATGCGGCAAAATCCGCCGCGCGCGAGCGGACGGCCGCGCACTGAAACGGGCTGACCGCTGTAATTCTTCAGCAGGATGAGCTCGTGGTAACGGAAGGCGAGCAGCCTTTCGCTCGACTCGAGATTCTTGAGCAGAACGTCGGACGATCCGTTTGGCCCGAACGAAACCGATTCGAGCGGAGATGCGCCGCGTTGATAAATCGACGGATCGGAATCTTCCGAAGCGTTGAGCTGGTAGACGATGTCGATCGCCTGCGCGGCCATGCCGAGTTGCGACATGAACGAATAGAAGGCGACGACCTGTTCCTGCTTCAGCCCCGCCTGCGAGATCAGGTCGTAGAGCTGCACGCCCAGCATGATCTTGCGATCCGTACTGAGCTGCGTGGAAAGCTTCTGCGCCATCGCGCTGAGATCCTGTTGCTCGTAAAGGGCCTGGCGAAAGAGTTGCCGCAGCTCCGAGTAAACCGCTTCCGGATAATCGTAGCGGAGGAAGCCTAACGAGGAGTCGATTTCCTCTTCCAGAAGTACGCCGTCCGCTTTCGAAAAGCTCGCCAGCACCTGGATGAGCAGCGGCAAAAGATTGGGGGCTTCCGCGACACTGCGCGGCTTGCGCATGGCACGACGCATCCAGCGCTTGCCCTTCCGCTGCATGCGGTAAGCGAGCGGCGTCACCATCTGGACCGCGCGATCGATGCGATCGGCTATGGTTGGAGGCGGGGCGGGATCTGCCATGGAGAAGTCGGGCCGTAGGGTAATTCCTCGGCAGCCGTAAAGCAATTGAACGGGCGTCGCTCCGCGGTGTTCCAACGGGCATGCGGCTCGGCACGTGCTTCTTTTGCAATGCCCTCTCGCCGTGTTACCCTTTCACGCCGCGAGGAGCGGCATTTTTCAGCTATGGCCCAATCAGATCGTAACTCCAAAAAGGAGAACAAATCCGGAGGCGGCGACCCGAGCTTCAACTGGCGCGGCGTCGTCCTCATCGCGATCGCGTTTGCCCTGATCGGACTCGCGGTGCTTTTCCGCGGCGGCGCTTATGTGAATGTCGAGGACGTTCCCTACAATCGCTTCCTCGAGCTGCTCGATAACAAGCAGATCGCGAACGACAAACAATTCCCGCTTCAGCTCGTAGTTGAGGAAGGCGTGCCGACGCAAACTCTGCGCGGCTACTACATCAAACAGACCGCCGGCGGCGCTCCGCAGCAGACGCCGTTTCGCACAACGGTTTACCTGAACTACAACACGAACCTGCAGGAGAAGCTCGGCGAAGCGGGCATTCAACCGGCGATCAAGCGTGAGTCGAATGTGCTCGCGCAGACACTGGTTGGCTTTGTTCCGATCGCGGTCTTTCTCGTCATCCTCTATTTGCTCTTCCGGCAGCAGATCCGGATGGCGGGTAAGGGTGCGTTGAGCTTCGGGAAATCGAAAGCGCGCATGCTCGCGCGGGACAAGAACAAGATCACATTCAAGGACGTCGCGGGCGTCGAAGAAGCGAAGGACGAAGTGACGGAGCTCGTTGAATTCCTGCGCGACCCGAAGAAATTCCAGAAGCTCGGCGGACGAATTCCGAAGGGCGTGTTGCTCGTTGGTCCTCCGGGGACTGGCAAGACGCTGCTCGCGCGCGCGATCGCTGGCGAAGCGGACGTGCCGTTCTTCTCGATCAGCGGTTCGGACTTTGTCGAGATGTTCGTCGGCGTCGGCGCGAGCCGCGTGCGCGACATGTTCGAGCAGGGCAAGAAGTCAGCGCCCTGCATTATCTTCATTGACGAAATCGACGCAGTTGGTCGCCATCGCGGACATGGTGTCGGCGGTGGCCACGACGAACGCGAGCAGACGTTGAACGCTTTGCTCGTCGAGATGGACGGCTTCGACACGCAAGAAGGCGTGATCATCATTGCCGCGACCAACCGTCCGGACGTTCTCGATCCGGCGCTCCTCCGTCCCGGTCGGTTCGATCGCCAGATCACCGTCAATCTGCCTGACGTGAAAGGCCGCGAAGAAATCCTGCGCGTGCACTCCAAAAAGGTGAAGCTCGCGGAAGGCGTCGATCTTCAGGTCGTCGCTCGCGGCACGCCTGGTTACTCAGGCGCTGAGCTCGCGAACGTCATCAACGAAGCCGCGCTGCTCGCGGCGCGTCGCGGATTAAAGGGCATCACCCTGAAGGAACTGGAAGAAGCGCGCGACAAGGTCCGCTGGGGTAAAGAGCGCCGCAGCCTCGCCTTGAGCGAAAAGGAGA
>JBJMWV010000367.1:0-10833 GCA_045809985.1 Chthoniobacterales bacterium
GGTGAAGAGGAGCGCAGCGCAGATGCGGCGAAGCGTCACGAGCGCGAGTGTGCCACTATTGTGGCGCTTCGGCAACTGGATGTTAAGCAACGTTCCAGTAGTGGTGATCCTGACGCGAGAGCGACCAATTTGGATTCTGCCTAACGAACTCGAGACAGGTGCGCAGGCTTTCCGGGTCCTCCTGTTTCCCGATCGAGAGCGGCTGCACGTAGCGATACATGAAGTCGGTCTGATCGTCCGGATGCGCGCTGCGGAAATCCTCGATAGAGAAACCGTTCAGGCCGGGCACGATTTTGACTTCGCTACCGTAAGTCTGGATCCACTTCGATGGATCGTGCGGCGAAACTGAAAGCCAATCGACTGGCGGAACGACGCGGCGATGGCCGCTGGTCGCGACGGCGATGGAGAAGCGTCTGCCGCGCAACGCGCGAATCAGCGGCATGAGATCATGATCCGTCGGTTCGCCACCGGTCACCCAGACCCAACGGTCGCGCGCATTCTTCGGCGTCACGTCATCGACACGCGCGGCAATCTCTTCCTCGGTCGCTATCTCGGCTTTGCGATAATCCGTGTCGCACATCTCGCAGCCGACCGAACAACCGGCGAGCCGCACGAAGCACATCTGAAAACCGCGGAGATGCGCTTCGCCTTGGATCGTCCAAAAGATGGCGTTGCTCGCGAGTGGATATTTCAAAGCGGCGTAATCGTGCGCGTGCTCGCGGCGATCCGCCAGTGCGAAACGAAGTCCGTTTCCGTCGGAAGTTTTCGTTCAGCAAAGAGCTGCTCTGCATCGAGAGTAAGTCATGGATCGACGGCGGGTTTGCCTAACGAGTAGTTTTTTCCTCGTCTGCGCGATGCGTCTGCACGCTGCGACTTTCGCGGGCGTGCCGGTGAACCCGGGCGGAATCACGCAAGCGTCGGTGCCACTGAGCACGCAGGAGCGGCAATATGTCTCTGAAGGCGGCAACCCCGCTCCAGATCACGCCGTCGCCGCACTCGCGGTGCCGCAAGGGTTTGATCCGGGCCGGAGTTGGACTGTGGTCGTGCCGCTGTCGACGAGCGACTTTCAGCGGAAGAACCGCGACGATCTCCGCGATTTCTACATGCAAGCAGCGCTGGCGGAGAACTGCATCGTCCTCGCGGGCGACGCGGAAGGAAACCCGCCACACGACACGGCCGGTTGGCGCGCGGGGATGACGCTGGCCGCGATCGATGCGCTACATAAGAGTTTCCCCGGTTCGACAAAGTGGCCGCTCGTCATCGCTGGTTTTTCCGGTGGGGCCAAGCGCGCGGGCAATCTCGCGCCGCTGCTCGCGGTCGCGGGGAATCGGATCGCCGGGATTTTTTTGACCGGAGTGAATGAGGATCGATTGAGTGAAGGCTATCGCGCATTTCACCCCGGCGCCGGGTTTCTGCGTACGCCTGTCTATATAAGTAGCGGGCAGGACGATCATGTCGCCACTCCAGCGGCGACAGGCATGGTGCTGCAATCGATTCGCAACACCGGCTTCTCGAATACTCAGCTCGTGCACCATCCGTACGGCCACGCGGTGAGTCGCAGCGCGATTCGCGAAGCCTTGCGCTGGTTTCTGAAATCTTCCGGCTGATTCGCCTAACGGCGCGTCGAGGTTGAGAGATCGAGTGATTGCGTCACTGTTGCGGGACAACGCGACGCAATCATGCAGGCCACCATCCTCATCGTCGATGACGAGAAGCACACTCGGGACGGGTTGCGCCGTTTACTCGAGGACGAATACGACGTCTATGTCGCGGCGGAAATTGCCGGCGCGATGGATGTGCTCGAACGCGAGCAGGTCGATGTTCTCCTGACGGATCTGCGTCTTGGCGGCGATGACGGGATGCAGTTGATCGAGCGCGCGCTCAAGCTCTCGCGTCCGCCGATCTGCATCATGATGACCGCCTACGGCTCGGTCGACACCGCAGTCGAGGCGATGAAGCGCGGCGCCTACGATTTCGTCACCAAGCCGCTCAATCTCGACAAAGTCGAGATCCTGATCGCGCGCGCGCTGAACAGCCGGAAGATGGAGCAGGAGAATCGCTCGCTGCGGAAGCAGGTCGATGAGCGGTTCGGCCTCGAAAACGTGATCGGCGAATCGCCCGTGTTGCGCGAAGTGCTCGACACGATCCGGCAGGTCGCGCCTTCGTCGGCGAATGTGTTGATCGACGGCGAGAGCGGCACGGGCAAGGAACTCGCAGCGCACGCGATTCATAATCTGAGCCGGAGGAGCAAAGCGAAGTTCGTCACGGTCCATTGCGCGGCACTCTCGCCCACGTTGCTGGAAAGCGAACTCTTCGGGCACGAACGCGGCGCGTTCACCGGCGCGCACGAGCGACGGATCGGGCGCTTCGAACAGGCGAACGGCGGGACAATTTTCCTCGATGAAATCGGCGAGATTGATCTGAGCACACAGGTGAAGTTGCTCCGCGTGATCAGCGAGGAACGGGCGTTCGAGCGCGTCGGCGGAAATCAATTACTCAAAGCCGATGTCCGCCTGATTGCCGCGACGAACAAGGATCTGGCGAAGATGGTGAGCGAAGGTCGCTTCCGCGAAGACCTCTATTTTCGGCTCAACGTCGTGCACATCACGATGCCGCCGTTACGCGACCGGAAAGAAGACATCCCGCTGCTGGTGCGAGGATTCCTGCGCCACTTCTGCCAGGTGAACGAGAAGCCGCTGCTCGAGCTGACGAGCGAAGCGATGAACACGTTGTTGAACTACAACTGGCCCGGAAACGTGCGCGAACTGCGGACCGCGATCGAGCACGGCGTGGTAATGGCGAACGGGCCGAAGATCACGGTGCGCGAATTGCCGATGAGCGTGCGCCAGGCCGCCGGTGCAATTTTGCCCGCCGGGATCACGCCGTCGAAAGCGTGGGGTGAGAAATTGAGTCCGCTCGATCTGCACGAAACCGAGCGGCGCTTGATCATGCAGGCGCTCGCCAGCACGGGAGGCAACATCACCGCGGCGGCGAAGAAGCTCGGAATCAGCCGGCGCACCCTGCACCGCAAGATCAATGAGATGAACGCGGAGAAAGCCGCAAACGAACTGGACACGCCCGACGCGGAACGAGAAACTCCACGCCTTTCTGCGGGCTAGTTCATCTCAATTGTAGTTCTCTTAATCTTCGATGCCGGGTCCTGCCGATTTCATCCAACGTGCTGTCCACACCCTCGAGGCGGGCGGCGCGGCCCCTTGGATTCGGCGCGCTCTCGCCGTCATGGTGATCGGTGGTCTCGCGCTCTTCTATTTGATCCACGAATTCCGTGGCCTCGCGACGTCGCAGGCGATGGATCAGGCGCAGATCGGTCGTAACATCGCGAACGGCGAAGGCTTCAAGACCGACTTCATCCGGCCGCTTGCGATCGGCCAATTGCAGCGCGCACATAAGGATGTCCCGCGTCGCATTTGGTACGACACATACAACGCTCCGCTCCCGCCGCTGGTCGACGCAGTTGCGCTTCGCCCGATCAAATCGAAGTGGAAGATGGGCACGCAGGACATTATCTACGCGGGCGACAAAATCATCGCCCTCTTCTCAATCTGCTTCTTCCTCGCTTCGGTCGTCGTTCTCTACTTCATCGCCTGCCGGCTCTTCGACGACCGACTCGCGCTCCTTGGCTGTGCGCTTGTTCTGCTCTGCGATTCGCTTTGGCAATACTCGCTCTCCGGGTTGCCGCAGATGCTGATGTTGTTCCTGCTCAACTGCACCATCTACTCGTTAGTCCGAGCGGTGCATGCGCAATACGAAGGCGGTTCAGTCGGCGTCTGGCTGGTCGGCGTCGGCGTTGGCTTTGGCCTGCTGGCGCTTTCGCATGCGCTCACGCTCTGGATGTTTATCGCCGCGCTGGTGTTCGCGATCTTCTTCTTCCGACCGCGCGGCTGGGCTGCGCTCATCGTACTCGGCGCATTCCTAGTTATCTACACGCCGTGGGTCGCGCGGAATTGGTACCTCACGGGCAATCCAGGAGGCGTCGCAATTTATTCCTTCTTCGACGGCATCAATCACCCGGAAGCCGGACACATGCGGCGCCTCGAGCTCGATCTGCACGATGCCGGGCCAGGCATTTTCAAAAACAAGCTGACGACCAACTTCACTGAGCAGAGCGGCAAGCTCGTGCAGTATCTCGGTTGGAGCGCGGTCGCGGCGATTTTCTTCGTTAGTCTGCTCCACATCTTTAAGCGTCGTGAAACATCGATGGTTCGCTGGATCGTGCTCGCGATGTGGGGCGGAGCGTTTCTCGGCATGAGCGTCTACGGCATCAACGAGGAAGAAGGCGTGGCCGCGAACCAGCTCCACATCCTCTTCGTTCCAATCATGATCTGCTACGGGCTGGCCTATCTGCTCGTGCAATGGAACCGGCTCAACATCACGAATCGACTCGCGCGAATCAGCTTCATCACCGGCATCTTCCTCGTCTCCGCGCTCCCGATGCTGATGACGATGTTGCTCCCGCGAACTAACCGTCCCGGCGTGCATTGGCCGCCCTACATACCGCCCTACATTTCTGTGATCGGCGATTGGATGAAGCCGAACGAAATCACCGCCTCCGATATTCCGTGGGCGGTCTCGTGGTACGCGGACCGGCGTTCAATGTGGCTGCCGGAGTCGATCGCCGCATTCAATGACTTTCATGATTACGGCGTCGTCGCCGCGCCGCTGAACGGGCTCTACCTCACGCCGGTCAGCGGCAGCGAGGACAAGCTGGGCGACATCTTGAAGGGCGAGTATCGCGACTGGGCGCCGCTCATTCTGCGCAGCGTCGATATCCAGAAGTTCACTTTAAAATGGGCGACCCTGCTCGGAATGGAAGGCGAGTGCGTCTTCTTTGCCGATACCGATCGGCAGAAGCTGGCGCTCCCTTGAAGGGCCGATGAGCGCGACCTCCGATCGCGCAATGTTTCGTCTGCGCGCGAACTGCGCGACAGCGCTGGCGACGGTGAGGAGTGCGTGGTGGCGCAGCCTCGGGATGCGGATCGGACGCGGGACTTTGCTCCCGCGCGTGCATGTGACCTGGCCGCATCAGGTCTCGTTAGGCGAAAACTGCCGGCTCGAGCACGACATCTACTTCAAGTTCGACGGCATCTGGGCGCCCGGTCCGACGATTGCCATCGGCGATCGCGTCTTCATCGGCTTCGGCTGCGAGTTCAATGTGCGTAAAGGCGTGGAACTCGGTGCGGACTGCCTGATCGCATCGGGCTGCAAATTCATCGACCACGATCACGGCACGAGCGCGACGGACGTTCCGATGAATCAGCAAACGAGCGGAGCGGAAGCGCCGATCGTCTTGGAAGAAGATGTGTGGCTAGGCGCGAACGTTGTCGTGCTGAAAGGCGTGCGCATCGGACGCGGCGCGATCGTCGCGGCGGGCGCAGTGGTGACGAAGGATATCGCTCCCTACGAAATCTGGGGCGGCGTTCCCGCGCGCAAAATCGGTTTACGAACGGGCATGAGCGCGGTTCAATCCACCGGTGGCGCAACCTAACAAGCTCTTCGGCACAGACGGCGTTCGCGGCGTCGCGAATGTCGAGCCGGTCACCGCCGAGACCGCGCTCAAGCTCGGTCGCGCCGCGGCGCACGTCTTCACGCAGCTGAATCCACGGACCCTGCCGGAAGGCACGCGGCCGAAGATCGTCCTCGGCAAAGACACGCGGCTCTCCGGTTACATGCTGGAGAACGCGCTCGTCGCGGGCATCACTTCGTTAGGCGTCGATGTCCTCGTGATCGGTCCGCTGCCGACGCCGGGCGTCGCGTACATCACTCGCTCGCTCCGCGCCGATGCCGGCATCGTTCTCTCCGCTTCGCACAACAGCTACGAAGACAACGGCATCAAGTTCTTCCGGCACGACGGCTACAAACTCGACGACCAGATCGAGGATCAGATCGAGCGGCTCGTCTTCACGGGCGAGATCGACAACGTGCGTCCGACGGCAGGCAAGATCGGCCGCGCGACGCGTATCGATGATGCACTCGGGCGTTACGTGGAGTTCGCGAAGACGAGTTTCCCGCGAAACATGTCGCTCGAAAAAATGCGCGTCGCGGTCGATGTCGCGAACGGCGCCGGCTACAAATCGACGCCCTGCATTCTGCGCGAGCTTGGGGCGGACATCTTCGTTTTCCACAACGAGCCGAACGGCACGAACATCAATGAGAAGTGCGGCAGCACGCACCCCGAAGAGATTCAACGACTCGTTAGGCAAACGGGCGCAGAGGTCGGTTTGGCGAATGATGGCGATGCCGATCGCGTGCTCCTCTGCGATGAGAACGGCGAGATTGTCGACGGCGATGAGATCCTCGCGATTGCCGCGATTGATTTCCTGAATGCCGGGCGGCTGCGCGACAACACGCTGGTCGCAACTGTGATGAGCAACTTCGGTCTCGATGAAGCTTTGGAATCCGCTGGCGGCAAAGTGCTGCGGACCAAAGTCGGTGATCGCTATGTGATCGAAGAAATGGTGCGGCGTGATCTCAATCTCGGTGGCGAACAAAGCGGCCACATGATCTTCCGCGACTTCAGCACCACCGGCGATGGCATCGTGAGCGCGTTGCAGATCCTGCGCATCATGAAATCAACCGGCAAACCTCTGAGCGAGCTGAAGCGTTGCCTGGCGAAATATCCACAGGCGCAACGCAACCTCCGCGTGAAGCAGAAGCCGCCGCTCGATGAACTGCGCGACGTGATGAAGCTGGTGAACGAAGCCGAAGCTGAGTTGAACGGAAAAGGTCGTGTCCTGCTGCGTTATTCGGGCACGGAACCGAAGATCCGGTTGCTCATCGAAGGCCGCGAGCTGTCGCAGATCGATCAACAGGCGAGCCGCATCGCAGACGCGATCCAAAGCGCAATCGGAGCGAACTGAATGATGCTCGCGCGAGTCATTGAAGCACTCTTGTTCAGCGCGCAGAAACCGCTGACCACGCGCGAGCTGCGCGATGCGATCAAAGGCGCAGGCGGAGACGATGAGCTCGAGCCTAACGAGTTCTCGAAGTCGAACGAAGCTGAGATTGCCGCTGCGCTTGAGCAGTTGAAGATCGAATACATCGAGCAGCAGCGTGCGTTTCAACTCATCGAGCGCGCGGAAGGATGGCAGCTCGCGAGCGATCCGGCGTACGCGCGCTGGGTGCGCGGGCTATTTCCCGCCGCAAAACCGCAGCGGCTTTCACCGCCGTCGCTCGAGACGCTCGCGATTGTTGCGTATCGGCAGCCGATCACTCGTGCGGACATTGAGGCGGTGCGTGGGGTCGCGGTAGATGGCGTGCTGCAAAGTTTGATGGAACGCGGCTTGGTGAAGATCGGCGGGCGTGCCGAGGTTCCCGGTCGTCCGTTGCTCTATGAGACAACGCAGTTCTTCCTCGATCACTTCGGCCTGAAGAACCTGGACGAACTGCCGAATGCTGAAGAGCTGCGGAAGCGCTACTTGCCGACAGCGGCAAAACCAGAGGCTGAGGTGGCTGCGGCGCCACCGGTCGAGCCAGCGACAACTGCCGCGCCTAACGAGCAGTCCTAGACCGGCGTCAGCTCGCGTCGCTCGGACTGCGCTCGCGTCGGCCGGTTCAACACCACTTCGTCGGTCGTGAACTTCCGCATCTCGACTTTGACGAAGCTCAAAATCACTGGCGCGAGGATCATTCCGGGAATGCCCATCAATTGCTCGCCCACAAGCAGCGCGAGAAGGATGAGCCACATCGGATGACGGATGCGGCCGCCGATGATGCGGCTGTTCAGGAAGTACTCGAGCTTGTGGATCACGATGAGGAACGCGACCGCGATAATCGCGAGCTTGAGTGAAGCGGTGAACGCGATGCAGACGATGATCGTGTTGCTGATGAGATTACCGACGATCGGGAGCAGCCCGCAAAGAAAGGTGAGGATGAGAACGACGGTCGCGTGGCGCAGCCCGAAGGTGAAAAGGAAGATGCCGGTGAGCGCTGTGTTGACGGCGGAGATGATGATCTGCGCGCCGATCACCGTTTCGAAACTCGCATAAAGCGAAGCGAAGCGTTTGCGGATCTCCGACGTGTAGACGGAGTAGAGATTCGCGCTGCCGGTCCGGCGCTCTTCGTCGGTCTCGAAGTCCGGATTCAAAAAGATACCGGCCGCGATCACGATCCCGAAGAGGAGGAAGACGAACTCCTTCGTCGCGATCCGCACGTAATTCCCGAGATCGCCAAGCACATCGCGCACGCTGTCCATCGCCACACTCTTCAGACTATCGAGATCGGTAAACGGCAGCTCGATCCCGTGTTTCTGCGCGGATTGCACAACCGTCGGGATCGTTGTCTCGACAATGTCCGGCAGTGCAGCGGCGGCGCGTTTGAGGAAGAAAACGCAACCGGCGAAGAGCGCGACGAACAGGAAGATGAAGAGAAGGAGCGAGATCCAGCGGCGTTGTGTAAACGAGAGTTTCCGCAGCGCGAGATAACAGAACAAAGCAGCCACGAACGGCGTGCCGAGATGCAGGAATGCGACGAGCAGCATCAGTCCCGCGAAGAAGATGTAGGAGATGACGACCGGCTTGCGCGGTCCTGCAGTCGCTATGTTCATCCGCACTCCATCATATTCTAATTACGGAAGTGCGCGCTCGAAATCGCGAGTTCCTGCAGGTGGGCGTGATTGACTTGCCCGTTGCCATACGGAACGCTTGCGCATCTATGAACAAATTCATGCTCCGATCGGGAGGATTGCTCTGTGCGCTCGCGATCGTTTTCGGGCTTACCGGTTGCGGGAGTTACAACCGGCTCGTCTCACTCGAGCAGAACGTGAACAAGAAATGGGCGGACGTGCAGTCGGTCTATCAACGCCGCGCGGATTTGATTCCCAATCTCGTGAACACGGTGCAGGGCTCGGCCAATTTCGAGAAGTCGACGCTGACCGAAGTGACAAACGCGCGTGCGAGCGTGGGTCGGGTGACGCTTGATCCGAACAAGGCGCCGACGGATGCAGCGCAACTCCAGCAGTTTCAGCAAGCGCAGGGGCAACTGAGCAACGCGCTCTCGCGCTTGATGGTGGTGAGCGAAAACTATCCGCAGCTGCGCGCGACGGAAGGATTCCAGAATCTGCAGGCGCAGCTCGAAGGAACTGAGAATCGAATTTCGGTCGAGCGGAACAATTTCAACGCTGCGGTGCAGGAGTACAACACCGCGCTCGGCACCTTCCCAACCAACATGCTGAACAAGATGTTCGGCTTCCAGTCGCGGCCGTTCTTCAACGCGCAGCCCGGTTCGGAGACCGCGCCGACGGTGAACTTCGGCACGTTCACGCCGCCGCCCGCGCCATCGGCAAATTTCGGCAGCACACCCCCAGCCCCGCCGGGCGCGACACCAGCGGCAACGCCGTAAGCTTACGCGCCGTCGTCCTGAGCGAAGCGCAGCGAAGTCGAAGGACCCCGTGAACTCATCCACGGTTTGCCTAGGGGGTTCCTCGACTGTGCTCGGCATGACAGGCGCGTGGATCGCGCTGCTGTTTCTATCGCTCGTTAGCCTGCGCGCCGCGGAAGTCATTCCGCCGAAACCGGCGGGTTACTTCAATGATTACGCCGGCGTCGTTTCGCAGAGTACCGCAACGCAGTTCAACGAACAGCTCGCGCAATTTGAGCGCGAGACGTCGAACCAGGTCGTGGTCGCCGTCTTCCGCAAAATGCAGACGGATTCGGACATCGCAGATTACACGCAGCGCGTCGCGCAATCGTGGAAGGTCGGTCAGGCGGACAAGCGTAACGGCGCGGTGCTCTTCGTCTTTATCGACGATCGCAAAATGTTCATCCAGGTCGGCTACGGGCTTGAAGGCGTGCTGCCTGATGTGACTGCGTTTGACATCACGGAGCGGCATATTAAACCGCGCTTCCGGAATCGTGATTACGAAGGTGGTCTGCGCGAAGGCATCGACCTGATGCTGAAGGCGATTCGCGGCGAATACAAAGGCAGCGGCAGGACTGTGGTCGAATCGCGGCGCGGCGACGCGAAGGCGGGCAACATTCCCTGCGGCGTTCTCTTCCTCGCGTTCATCATTTTCCTGATCGTGATGGGGCGGCTGCAAGGTGGCCGACGGCGGCGCGGCTGGGGTTATGCGGGGACCGGCGGGCCATTCATCGGAGGCTTCGGGGGCGGCGGCGGAGGTTGGTCCGGCGGTTCGTCGGGCGGCGGATTCAGCGGGTTTGGTGGAGGCGGCGGTAGCTTCGGCGGCGGCGGAGGAGGGTCGAGCTGGTAACCATGCGCACGAAAGAGTTCATGTCGCGCCTCGATCACCCGCGGATCGTCGCGGCGATCGCTGATGCGGAACGGAAGACATCCGGTGAAATCCGCGTCTTCATTCAGCGCGGCGAAGTGGAAGGCGATCCGCTTGAGTTCGCGACGGCAAAATTACACGAGCTTGGGATGACGAACACCGCGGAACGCAACGCCGTGCTCATTCTCGTTGCACCGCGTGCGAGGAAGTTTGCGTTGGTCGGCGACGAAGGCATTCACAAGAAATGCGGCGCGGAGTTCTGGAATCAGCTCGTCGCGACGATGCGCGATCACTTCAAACGCGAGGCGTTCACGGACGCGCTCGTTGAAGGAATCGAAAGCGTCGGCCGTGCACTGGGCGAACACTTCCCTCGCCGGGCCGACGATCGGAACGAGCTCCCGAACGAGATCATCGAGGCTTAGTCGCGACGTTTGCAAAAGCGCGCGCATCGTGTTCATTCCACGTCCGCAGCGAGTCGTCACACGTTGCGCCGTTGGTCCCTGGGGTTCCGTTTCTGAACGGAAGCCGTACTCGCCAGGGGGAACCCGGCGCCTTGGAGGAAATTAGTTATGCCAGTTCGTTACGGCAGA
>JBJMWV010000368.1:0-2288 GCA_045809985.1 Chthoniobacterales bacterium
ATCTCTGCGACAACCGTGCATTGACCAGCGCAATGGGAACCCGACGGTGGTGCGCTTCCGCCGCGAGGTTCGGCCAGACTTCGGCCTCAACGAGGATGATCCGCTCCGGCTGCATCACGCCGAAAGCGCGGCGGGTAATCAGCCAGAAATCGATCGGGTTATACATCACGGACATCCATTCATCCGCTTCGCGTTCGGCAAACGCGTACCCCGTCGTCGTCGTCGTCGTGATCACGCAGCGGAACTGCGGCTGCACCTCGCGCAGCTTGCGCGCAAGCTTCAGTGCGATCGCAACTTCACCAACACTTACTGCGTGAATCCACGTATGCGGATGCGCCGCAAACCGCGCCCGCAATTCGCCGCTGTAGAACCCTAAGCGTTGGCCGGCATTCCGTTTGTAGTTGCCGCGCCGACGCATCTTTTGCACGTAGCCCGGCAGAAAAAGCAGCAGCGCGAACGGGAAGAGCAGGTTGTAGACAAGCCGGATCATTCGTCGGCTGCGTGTTCGAGGAAGAGCACTTCAGTCGCGCCGTAGCGTTTCGCACGTTGCACACTCCAGAGTGCGGAAGCGAAGAGTTGCTCCTCCGGTCGTTTCTCGAGGACAAAGACGCCGTTCGCTTCGAGCAACCCGGAAAGGTTCTGGTTCTCGAGCAAGAGCCGCGTGAATTCGCCGCCGCTCTTTGTCTTTTCGTACGGTGGATCGGCGAAGATAATGTCGAACTTCTCGTTAGGCCGAACTCGCTCGAAAAACGCGAAGACTTCCTGCTGCACGACGCGGCCGCGCAGCTTTGTCCGGATGAAATTCTTCTCGATCGTCTGCACCGCTGCGCGGTTCTCGTCGACGAACAATGCCGACGCCGCACCGCGGCTGAGCGCCTCGATCCCGAGCGCGCCGGTACCGGCAAAGAGATCGAGCACGCGTGCTCCGATCACGCGTTCACCGAGGCTGGAGAAGATCGCGGCTTTCACGCGATCCATCGTCGGCCGCACATCCGTTTCGGGGACGGTGAGTCGTAGTCCGCCGGCAGTTCCGGCGATTACTCTCATGGCGTGCTCGTCGGCTGCGGCTCGGGCGCGACAGGCTGCTCGACGGGCGTCGGTGAGCTCTCCGGGGCGGTAGGTTCGGCCGCGGGCGCCGCTTCTTTCTTCGCCTTCTTTCCGCCGCCAAGCAGACCGCTGATGATCCCGCCGAGATCGCGCAAATCCCGCCCGACGAGTTTGCCCATCAGGTCGGTTTTCGGTTTCTCTACGGTGCCGCTCACCTTGAAATCAACGGCCGCGAATCCAGCCTCCTCAGTTGGTCGGAAACTCTCCTGCATGCCGCGCAGAAGTTGCCCGCGAATCCGATCGTTGATCGCGAGTTGCGAATCGAGGTGGAGTCGTCCGTTGAAATCCACTGTGCCATGCGCGGCGACGCGGATGTTTGCAGAACTCAGGAGCAACTCGTCAATCATCACCACACCGGGCGTGATGTGATACTTGACGTGCGCCTCTTCGAAACGCAGCTGCGAGAGTTCGTCGATCTCGAGCAATTGGCCGAGTGCGACGAGTAGCGTGTATTGGCGCAGTTGCCCATCGCGCAAATAAATTTCGCCGGCCCCTGCGAGCGCATTCGGGTCGGCTGTTTTGCCCTGCGCTTCGAGCATTCCTTCAATCCGCCCCTGCACCATTCCTTTTGGGCCGCCCGCATCGGCAACAATCCGGTCCGCCTCGAGATCGCGGAAATTGACCTTCGCTTCAAACGGCGATCCGGGTTCCGCCTGCTGCATCGCAAATCGGCCGGTGATCTCACCGCCCGCCGCCGCCGCTTTGATATTCGAGAACTCGAGCTGCGCCGCATCGTATTTCACCGGGGATTGTAGCGCCTCGAGGAAGAAACGATCGCGCAGCGAGATCTTCGCGATGCTCGCGTCGCCGCGCAGTTCAGCCGTGCGGCGAAAGCTCGATCTGAAACGCAGACCTTCAAATGCCGCGACCGGCCTCTGCTTCGAGTCCAGAAAATGGAAGTTGCCGTTTGTGAGCGTGACCCGCCGCACTTCGGGCGTGAACGACGACGGCGAGCTAACTACTGCCTGTGCAGGCGAAGCTGCTGCTTCGGCGATCGGCGCCGCCGCTGCGGGAGACACTTCACGGGTCGCGGCTGGCGCTTGCTCCTCGACAGTCGGCGCTGACGGGATCCGCCATTTGCCATCCTTGTTCTGCGCCCACATGACGGTCGGATTCACGAGCGAGACCTCCTTGATCACAAGCTCATGCGCGAACAGGGACATGAATCGGATGCGCAACCG
>JBJMWV010000369.1:0-8470 GCA_045809985.1 Chthoniobacterales bacterium
CACACTATCCATAAACGAACAACTTCAAATCAACAAAAACACCATCGGTTATGTGCTTGGGCACAAGGAACCGACCATCGCTGATGCGCCGCCGCGCCTCTCGCCGACGATGCAGCCGGAGCAAGGTGCGCCGAGTCCGGTCTCGGTCCTGAAGCAATTCATCGAGAACGAAAACATCGCGCTGAAAGAGCTGAACCTCTTCGATGTGCCGGCGATTCCGGAGGAGATGAAGACGATCATGATCGTCGGCCCGCAGTACGATTTCTCCGATCGCGAGATGCAGTTGCTCCGGCAGTTCTGGGACAAGCAGGGCCGGATTTTGCTCTTGTTAGACCCGGCCGCGAAGATGCCGAAGCTCGACGCGTGGCTGAGTGAGCTCGGCGTGACCGTGAATGACGATCGCCTCATGGCGATGGTGAAGACCGGTATCCAGGAAGTCGCGCGCGTGCGCGATGTCGTCGGGCGTTTTGTCGGCGAGAGTCCGATCACGAAACGCCTCGTCGATGTGCGTGCGCCGTTCCTCGGCGGGACGTCTTCGCTCACGCTCGCCGCGCCGGATAAGACGCGCGCGATGAACGTCCAACTGCAGCCGTTGATCGAGGCGGAGAAAGGCTATTGGGGCGAAGTCGACTACAACTCGACTGACGACACGCTGCTCCAGCCGACACAGGGTCGCGATCACGAAGGCACACTGCGGTTCGGTGTTGCGATTGAGAAGGGCGGGAGCGGCGACGATCGCGTGCAGACGAACTCATCGCGCATGGTTGTGGTGATGAACTCAACGTTTGCTCAGGACAACGCGCTCACCCAGGATCAGCAGGGGCTCGACTTTGTTTCCGCGTCGATCAACTGGCTGCTGAATCGCGAGCAGCTCATCGGGATCGCGCCGAAAGTGCAGAAGACGCTCACCTTCACGCTCGACGACAGTGCACTGCGCAGCCTGCGCTGGATCATTCTCGTCCTGATGCCGCTCATCCCTGCGGTAGCAGGCGCAGCGATGTGGTGGCAGCGCCGCGCCTAACGAGCGCCTAACGACAGGTATGAAGACGAGAACGACAGTTGGTTTGCTGGTGCTCGTCACCGCCCTCGCGGTCTTCATCAAATTCTACGAGAGCAAACACCCGAACACTGCAGAAGCGCGCCAGCGCTCGCAGCAGGTGCTCAATGTCGAGCGGGACAAGCTCGAGGGGATCACGATTCAAAACGGCGACGACAAAATCGAGCTGCGCAAAGACGGCGAGAAGTGGCGGCTGGAATCGCCGATCAAAGACCAGGCTGACGCATCCGTCGTGCAAAGTCTGATTGGGGACCTCGATTTCTGGCAGCGGGACGACACAATTCCCGCGAGCGAGATCGACATCAACAAGCTGCAGGAGTTCGATCTCGCGAAGCCGAAGCTGCGTCTGAAGTTGAGCGGCAAAGACGCACCGCCGGAACTCCTCTTCGGCAAGGACGCCGCGCTCGAGAACCGCATGTATGTGCGCTTCGAAAACTCGCGCGATGTCTTCGTCGTACGCAACACGGTCAAGAACGACATCTCGAAAAAGCCGGAGGATTTTCGCGACAAGAAGCTGACCGACGCGACGACGTTGCAAGTCACGCGCGTCGTCTTGAAGACGCCCGCCGGCGAGATGGAAATCCAGAAGCAGGGCGACAACTGGGAGATCGTGAAGCCGCTCCGCGCGCGGGCCGACAACCAGAAGGTCTCCGACTTGATCTCGCAAGTGACGAGCGCGCGGATCAATCAGTTCGTGGCGGATGATCGCGGCGATCTGCAGCCCTACGGACTCGCACAACCGCGCGGCTCGATCACGTTGTTCAGGCAGGGCGACAACGAAGGGCAGATGCTGCAGATCGGCGCGCCTAACGAGAAAGAAAAGGAGCAGGTGTATGTGCGTTTCGCGCCGCGGGCGTTCGTCTACACGCTCCCGCAGAAGATCGAGCAGGTGCTCAACACCACACCGGCTGATCTGCGCGATCGCCATCTCGTCCGCGTCGATACGAACACGCTCGATCGCCTAACGATCGATGCGCCGGGCAAGACGAAGACGGTGCTCGCGCGCAAAGACAATAACTGGACGATCGCGAACAAGAACAACCAGACGGCGAACTCGACCGAAGTCACGCGCCTGATCGACACATTGAAGAACGAGCAGGTCACACGCTTCGTCGAAGACGTCGCCTCCGATCTGCCGAAATACGGACTCGATAAGCCGCAGCTTGTCGTGACGATGAGCTCGTTCGCATCGGAGAACACCGCCGAATCAAACGCGGGCGAGAAGCCGATCGCGACGATCTCATTTGGCAAAGTGGAAGGCGACGAAGTCTTCGTGCGCGTCGGCGAAGAGCCGTTCATCGTTGCGGTGAAGAAGCCGTTGCTCGACAGGATCTGGAGCGATCCCGTGCAATGGCAGGACCTCGCGATCTTCAAGTTCAAACCCGAGGAAATTCATCGTGTCAGCGTCGTAAAAGACGATGAAGTCATCCTGACGCACGGCGCGGGTAACGAGTGGTCGCGCGCGAACGGGAACGCGCCTGTGAATCAGACGAACGTGCAGTCGTTAGTCAATACGCTGGCGAATTTGCGCGCCGTTCGTTGGATCGCAGGTCCACCGGCGCCGCAGGCTTTCGACAAGCCGCAGATCGCGATCACCTTCACAACTTCGCCGGACGACAAAGCGATGCACAAGCTGCTCGTCGGCGGACCGGCCGGCGAAGGAATGTGGTCCGCTCGCGTGGATGGTCGCGACGGGATCTTCGTTATGAGCAATCCTGATATTAACGCACTGCGTTTGCCGCTTACTGCGGAGCCAGCCGCGATACCACCGGCGCCGCCCGCCACGCCCGCAGCTAGCGCCTCGCCGCAGTAGCCGTGTAGATCGTCGCGATTCCGCGAGTGAGGGGGATTGCGCGCGCAGCAGAGAAGCCGCTGGTGTTGATCAATTGCAGCATCGCGTCTCCACTCGGGAATTTTTCAATCGACGAACCGAGATACGCATAGGCGTCTTTCTGTCCGGTGACGATGCCGGCGAAGACGGGGAGACATCCGTGCAAATAGAAGCGGTAGAACGGCTTCATCGCGCCTGATGGAATCGAGAAATCGAGCACGAGAACGTGACCGCCGGGAGTAAGGAGGCGCGACATCTCGCGTAACGCCGCACCCCAGTCCGCCATGTTGCGCAAGCCGAACGCAACAGTCACGCAGTCGAATGA
This sequence comes from Chthoniobacterales bacterium, assembly GCA_045809985.1. Classification (GTDB taxonomy): domain Bacteria; phylum Verrucomicrobiota; class Verrucomicrobiia; order Chthoniobacterales; family UBA10450; genus JACCTI01. The sequence goes on from JBJMWV010000369.1 coordinate 3,214, forward strand.
TTGATCCGCGAACGGCAACTGCAGTGCATCCGCGACAACCGTCTGTCGCACTCCCTTGCTCCGCGCAATCGCGAGCATCTGTTCCGAGAAGTCCGCGCCGGTGATCTCCGCGTTCGGCAGCTTGCGCGCGATCGCGAGCGCGAGATCGCCGCTCCCGGTCGCAAGATCGAGGACGCTCTGCGGCTGCCATTGCCTAACGAGTTCTGCTGCGCGCCAGCGCCAGACGAAATCGACGCCGCCGCTGAGCAGATGATTCGCGAGATCGTAACGCGAGGCGATGCGGTCGAACATCGACCGCACTGCCTCCGGATCGCGCGACGCTTCCATCGCGCGAACACTAGCACACTCGTTAGGCGCCGTTGCCGTTGCTCGCCGCGCCGTTCGTCGACGGGCCGTTGCCCCACGGCTTGAGCACGATCTTAATGCATTCGTCTTCCTTGTTGCAGAAGATGTCGTAGCCCTTCGGCGCGTCTTCGAGCGTCATCGTATGCGTGATCACGAACGCAGGATCGATTTCGCCGCGTTCGATTCGATCGAGCAACGGACGCATGTAGCGCTGCACGTGGGTCTGACCGGATTTCAGCGTGAGCGCTTTATTCACGATCGCGCCGACCGGAATTTTGTCGGCGAGTCCGCCGTAGACGCCGGGAATCGAAACCGTGCCGCCTTTTCGGCAGGCCAGAATTGCTTCGCGCAGCGCAATCGGACGGTCCGATTCTGCCATGACGCTCTGCTTCATTCGATCAACCAAGTACATCGTGCCGTGCGCTTCCATGCCGACGGCGTCGATGCATTTGTCGGGACCGCGACCGCCGGTCATGTCGTTCAAGACTTCGAGCGGCGTGACCTCTTCGTAGTTGATCGTCTGCGCGCCGGCTTTCTCGCTCGCCATCCGCAGGCGCTCGGGAAAACGATCGATTGCGATGACGCGTTCCGCGCCCAACAAGTAAGCGCTTTTGATCGCGAATTGCCCGACTGGGCCGCAGCCCCAAACGGCAACCGTGTCGCCGGGCTCGATGTCGCAGTTTTCCGCCGCCATGTAGCCGGTCGGCAAAATGTCGGAGAGAAAGAGCACCTGCTCGTCGGTCATGTCGCTCTCGATTTTTATCGCGCCGACATCGGCGAATGGCACGCGCGCGTATTGCGCCTGACCGCCCGCGAAACCACCGGTGGCGTGCGAATAACCGAAGATGCCGCAAGGCGAGTGGCCCCACAGCTTTTCGGCGACGGCTGCGTTCGGGTTCGAGTTTTCGCAGAGCGAAAAGAGCTCTCGCTTACAGAAGAAGCAGCTTCCGCAGGCGATCGGGAACGCAACCACCACACGGTCGCCGACCTTCAGCTTCTTCACCTCCGGACCGATCTCGACCACCTCGCCCATGAATTCATGGCCGAGGATGTCGCCTTTCTCCATCGTCGGAATGAATCCGTTGTAGAGGTGAAGATCGGAGCCGCAGATCGCGGTCGAAGTGATCTTCACGACCGCGTCGCGCGGGTCGAGGATTTTTGGGTCCGGCACTTCCTCGACGCGGACATCCTTTTGATCGTACCAACAATTGGCTTTCATAATTTTTTGCCTAACGAGTGATTGTTTACGGACGTTGTGCGTTATCTGTGTCGTACATTGGCGACGTGCTCGATGGTCGCCCCGCAGGCTGCCCGTCGGTGCTCACCACCTGGCCGGTCTCCATGACTTGCTTGAAGCGATAAAGATCGCGTTGCACCTGGATCTCCGGTTCTTCGCCGAGCAGCTTGGCGATGGTCGCGCCGAAAAATCCGCCGGGCGGATCGTACTGCATCCTTACGCGGACGAACGTGCCGCGACCGCCGGGCGCACGCTCGAAACGGACGGAGCCGGAATTGTCGATGTCTGCGCCGGGTAGCGAACGCCAGGAGATCAATTCACCTGGGCGGTCGTCGACGATCTCGGCTTCCCACTCGACACTCGTGCCGGCTGGTCCTTTCGCGCGCCAATGCGAACGGTTCTGTCCCGTTTGGCGAACGGACTCGAGATGGCGCATGAAGCGCGGGAGATTTTCGAATTGCCGCCAGTAATCGTATAACTCGTTAGGCGCGCGATCGATCGCGACGACTTTCTCGACGCGGATCTCGCGCGTGTCGCGACTGTTTTGCAACGCGGAGACGATGTCGCCGATCATCACGCCGCCCACTGCACCGGCCGCAGCTTCGATGCGTTGCTGGTCGTTGCCGCGGTCGGTGAACGCAACGCCGAGCAGACTCAGGTCCATGATATCGCCGGCAACGCGCGACCAAAGCCAACCTGCCGGGCGACGTTGCGCGAGAATGCCGATGCCGCTGAGAATCTCGCGCGCACCGAGCGCAGCGAAGACCGCGGGGCGATTCTTCACACCAATGAGCCGGGCGAGTTCGCGCGAAGCGAAAATCTCGGCGAGCCCAAGGCCGATGCTGAAGATACCAAGGCCTTTCGCGAAGATCTCGCGGCCATCCATTCCGTCCTGCTGATTTCGTGAGTTTCCATTCATAGTCGATGTCATGTCATTGGTTGTTGCCGAGCAATAGTTGATCGGCTGCGGAGCAAATTGCAGATGTCGCGGATTCGGCTGATCGCGGAAAAATCAGCGACCTCGCGTGCGAAAGGTTCAAACTGAGGTGTGCGCTCTCCCGTAACTTCGGCAGGTGCACACAGCGCGGTGAAGGGTAGCCGGTCGACATCGGCAAAGTGGGCGGACATTAGCGGAGTTTCTCGCTACTCTGCGTAAGCGATGAATCCGTACGCGAAACCGAAAGAGACGCGCATCGGCGCGAACAAACCGAAGATCCAGCACATCGCAGAAGACCCGGCGCAACCGCGGACGCGCAGCGAACGCCAGGCTGAGAAGCAAGCGGTCATCGCGGAACGTCGCGCAATCAAGAAATCGGCGCGTCGCCACCTGAAGCAGCAGCTGCTCGACGAACTCGACGAGTCGAGCTGAAGAGGCGCAAACGGAACGGCGAGTTTGCTTTTTACGCTTGTATAAAAAACACGGCCTCACAAACATATGCTCCCGTGAACGTGGATGTCGGAAATCAACCCCCCGACTTTTCCACGACGCGCTGGAGTCTCATTCTTCTCAGCACTCGTGTTGAAAGCGATGAGGCGAAGCAACGCCGCGCGCTGACGCAGCTTTGCCGCACCTACTGGCGTCCAATTTTTCTGTTCACGCTGCGGCGCGGGTTCTCGATCGAAGATGCGCAGGATCTGACTCAGGATTTCTTCAGGAAAATTCTGGAAACCGATTGGCTACGGAATGCAGACCGCGCGCGCGGACGCTTCCGTTCGCTACTGCTGAAATCGCTCAAGAATTTCCTCAACGACGCGCACGAGAAACGCAACGCACGCAAGCGCGGCGGCGGAATGCAGTTTGTTTCGTGGGACGATTGGATGGCAGAAGCGCCATCGCAGTTGTCCATTTCTGCGACAGCGCTCGACAAGATGGAGCCCGAGAGGCTCTATGACCTCCGCTGGGCGGCAACGGTGGTCGAGCAGGCATTGCGTCGTCTCTGCGAAGAGTGCCAACAAAAGGGGCGGCTGCGTCTTTATGAGGCGCTAAGCCCGCATCTGGCCGCCGAACGTGGCGACATCTCGTATGGTGACGTCGCGGCGAGTCTTGGTGTACCGGAAGCGGCAGTGAAACGGCAGCTTCACAATCTGCGCCAGCGTTATCGCTGGCTTTTGCGCGACGAAATCTCGCGCACCGTCGCCGACGTGTCAGACATCGACGATGAAATCCGACATCTCTGCGCTGCGCTCGCGGTAGAGACGTAAATTTACGCGAGCGATGATCAGTTCCCTCCCCGGAATCTCCGACTCGATCGCCAGCGTCAGCGATAAGCCGAATGCGTGTCCGACTTGCGGCGGCACGGCATTGGTCGCACGTGGCGCTTGCGTGAGTTGCTTGTTGCACGGGGCAGCGACAGAGCGGGGCGAAGGCTCGAGCGAGGAATTCCAGAAGGTGCTGCGCGAAGCCGACGTGCCAGATCAACATTGGCGGCTCGGGAATTATCAGATTCTGGGCGAGATCGGCCGCGGTGGAATGGGAGTCATCTATCGCGCACGCCAGCGGCATTCCCATCGCATCGTGGCGCTGAAACGGGCGCTCGGTCATTACGCCGACTCGCATGAGAGGCTGGAGCGTTTCCGACGCGAAGCAGAGGCCGCGGCGAGTCTCGATCACCCGAACATCCTGCCGATCTACGAAGTCAGCGAGACCGACGAAGGGTTCCCGTTCTTCAGCATGAAGTACGCGACGGGCGGAAGCCTACGCGATGTTGGCCCCGCGCTGCGCAACGATCCACGCGCGTCTGTGCGGCTGATGGCGAAAGTCGCGCGCGCGATCGATTACGCGCACAGCCGTGGAATCCTTCATCGCGACCTTCAACCGGGCAATATCCTGCTCGACAGTCGGGGTGAACCATTAGTGAGCGATTTCGGTCTCGCCAAAATCCTGGATGACGATCGCAACCTCACGCAGACGCTGACGACGCTGGGCACGCCCGGCTTTATTTCACCCGAGCAAAGTGAAGGCCGACCGGGAGATCTCACGCCCGCGGCCGACATTTACAGCCTCGGTGCGGTTCTGTTCAATCTGCTGTCGGGTCGGCCACCGTTTCTCGGCACAAGCCCGCTTTCTGTCATCCGCAAAGCCGCCGAAACGCCGGCACCGAAGCTGCGCAGCATCGCGCCGGCGATTGATCGCGATCTCGAGACAATCGTGGCGCGCGCACTGGAGCGCGAGCCGAAGGCGCGCTACCCCTCCGCAGGAGATTTCGCTGAGGATCTCGAGCGGTGGCTGGATGGACGCCCTATCACTGCGCGCAGGGTCCTGCCGGCAGTGCACCTCTGGCGTTGGTCGCGTCGCAATCCGCTACTCGCAACCGCTGCGGCTGCATGTTTCGCGCTGATCGCTGTCATCATCGCATTGCTGCGGAATGAACCTGTCGCGCAGCCAGACGGCGGTATTATCGACAAGAGCATCGCCGTCCTGCCGTTCGCAAATCTCAACGGCAATGCCGACAGCGAATTTTTTGCCGCAGGAATTCAGGAAGACATTCTCACCAACCTGACAAAGGTCGCTGACCTGAAAGTGATCAGCCAAAATAGCGTGCGCGAATTTCGGCCAGCCCAGCCGCGCGATCTTCGACAAATTGGGCGCGCCCTCGGCGTGGGCCACGTCCTCGAAGGCAGCGTGCAGCGCTCAGATTATCGGGTTCGAATCAGCGCTCACCTCCGCGATACAAG
>JBJMWV010000370.1:0-4579 GCA_045809985.1 Chthoniobacterales bacterium
CGGCATCTTGTTGAACAACGAGATGGACGACTTCACGAGCAAGCACGGCGCGCCGAATGTGTTTGGCGCGATCCAGAGCGAGAAGAATGCGGTCCAGCCCGGCAAACGTCCGCTCTCTTCGATGACGCCGACGTTTGTTCTGCGACTGGACGGAAGTCTCTACTTCACGATCGGATCGCCCGGCGGCACGACGATCCCGAACACGGTGCTCGAGGTGATCACGAACGTGATCGATCACGGAATGAATTTGCAGGAGGCGATCGACGCGCCGCGCATTCATCACCAATGGCTGCCGGATGAGATTTACGACGAGCCGATCGGAGTATCCGCCGATACGCGGCGCGCGCTCGAAGCGCGCGGGCACAAGTTCAGAGTGAAGCGCGATTACTTGAGCGACGCTCAGGGCATCATGATCGAGGAGAAAACGAATGTACGCCTCGGTGCGAGCGACGCGCGGCAGGACGGCGCCGCGGTCGGTTACTAGCACTCGTTAGGCAAGTTTCAGCTTTTCGGCGCACGCCTGCACGCTCGCCGAATCGCTCACGCTGATCACGTTTACGCCTTTGCGAATGCGCTGCATCAGGCCGGCAAGCACTCCACCGGGTCCGAGCTCGAGGAACAAATCGCAGCCGCGGCCGAGCAGCGTCTCGATACAATCCGTCCAGCGCACCGTGCCGGTGATTTGATCCTGCAACGTCTGGCGGATCTCCGGCAACGTATCGACGACCGCGCCGGTCACGTTGCTCACGATCGGAAAGCGCGGCACCTGCAGCTCAGCATCGATCAGCGCGTCGCCCATTTGCACGAACGCGCTGTTCATCAGGCGCGAGTGATACGCGCCCGCGACATTGAGCAAGGTCGCGCGGCGAATCCCGTGTTCCTTCGCGAGGCTCACCGCCATTTCTACTTTCGCCGCTTCGCCGGAAATTACGATCTGTCCCGGCGCGTTGAGATTCGCGACATCGACATCCGTGTCTGCGGCAAGTTGACGGACAGCGCCCTCATCTGCGCCGATCATTGCGGCCATTGCACCTGCGGTCGCGGCGCACGCCTCGTCCATCAGTCGGCCACGTTGCTCGACCAGCTTCAGGCCGGTCGCGAAATCAAACGTCATCGCCGCCGCGTGCGCGGTCCACTCGCCTAACGATAGACCAGCTGCAGCTTCGATTTGCAAAGTAGGAACGACTTCGCGCAGTGCGGCAAGGCAGGCGAGACCGTGCACATACAACGCCGGCTGGCAGTTCGACGTTTTCGTTAGCTCCTCGAGCGGGCCGTTCCACGCGATCTCACTTAGCGGTCGTCCGAGTATCTGGTCGCCGCGCTCGAACAGCGCGCGTGCGGTGCCGAATTCCTCCGCAAGGTCGCGCCCCATGCCGACGGTCTGTGCGCCTTGTCCCGCGAAGAGAAGTGCGATCTTCATCGCACGTAGCTAGTCGCAAACCGTACGCCGCGCGAGCGCGAATCCGCCTCTAAACGCCACCTAGAATGTCCGGAATCGTCTGAAGAATAGCCTTGTTAGTTTGTGACAAAATCGTCAGGATCGGCGCATGAGCCAACAACATACATCGATAGGGTCTCGGCAAGTTGCCTGCCTTGCGATCGCAGCCGCGGTCTCGCTTTTTGTAGCGAGCTCGGCCAGCGCACAATGGGCGGCCAAACCAGCGCCCCCGTTACCACACTCGATCCTCGATTCGCAGTATTCGGGATCGGTCGTGCTCGGGTTGGTGTTTGAGAATGACGGTCACGTCCGGGATGTGCATATCATCCGGAGCAGCGGCCTCGCCGGTCTCGACCGGGTCGCGCTGCAAGGCGCGATGCAGTGGCGGATGAATCCCGCCGCGCTGCGTAGCGGCGACACCACAGTCGGACGGCAGCACCTGATCAAGTTCTACCAGAACGCAAAGGTCTCACGGCGCGTTGAGCCGGTGACCGCCTACTGGCGCGAACTGTAGTTCCCGGTCTAACGAGACCGGTTGTTTGTCCGCACCGCGGTGCGAGAGCCGCGGTGCGTGGGAGAGGAGTTTTGCACTTGCGCGCTTAATCCGCGTCGCGAGCATAACCGCACCCCCGGGTTATGGCTGTTACGACGCGCGAAATTGAACTTCCTGATCCGGCGGCACGCTTAGCCGCAGCCGATCGCGGGCCCGCTGGCCTGAGCGAAGACATCGGCGAAAAGATGGTCCTGAACATGGGGCCATCGCATCCCGCGACCCATGGCGTGTTGCGGCTCGTGCTCGAGCTCGACGGCGAGACGATTACGAAGGCGACGCCGGACGTCGGCTACCTGCATCGCGGCGACGAGAAGATTGCCGAGAACATGCAATATAATCAGTTCGTGCCTTACACGGACCGGCTCGATTATCTCGCGCCGCTCGCGAACAACGTCGCCTACGCCTGCGCGGTCGAGAAGCTGATGGGGTGGGAATTGCCGCCGCGCGGCAAAGCCATTCGCGTGATCTGCTGCGAGCTCGCGCGTATCCAGGCGCACTTGTTAGGCATCGGCGCGATGGCGCTCGATCTCGGTGCGCTGACCGTGTTCATGTATACCTTCACGGAGCGCGAGAAGATCTACGATTTGTGCGAGATCATTTCGGGCGCGCGATTCACGACTTCCTATACGCGCGTCGGCGGACAAATCCGCGATCTAGCGCCGAACTTCATCCCCGCACTCCAGTCGTTCCTCGATACGTTCGTGCCGCAGCTGAATGAAGTAGATCAGCTGCTGACGCGGAATCGCATCTTCGTCGATCGGACGCGTGACGTCGGCGTGATCACGAAAGATCGCGCGATCGCGTATGCGCTCTCCGGACCAAACCTCCGTGGGAGTGGCGTTGAGCACGACGTCCGGCGCAAGCATCCGTATCTGGATTACGAGCAGTACGACTTCGAGATCCCGATCGGCAGCGCGGGCGACGGTTACGATCGATACCTCGTCCGGCTGGAGGAGATGCGGCAGAGCGTGCACATCCTGCGGCAGGTGATCGACAAGCTGCCGAGCGGTCCGATCAACGTTGCTGATTGGAAGAACACGCTACCGCCAAAGTCGAACGTGATGACAAAAATGGAGGAATTGATCCACCACTTCATCGTCGTGACCGAAGGACTGAATGCACCGCCCGGCGAAATTTACTTCGGCGCTGAAAATCCGAAGGGCGAACTCGGCTTTTACATCAACAGCAAAGGCGGCGGTGTGCCGTATCGGCTGAAAATTCGCTCACCGTCGTTCGTGAACCTGAGCATTCTGCCCGAATTGCTGCCGGGACACACAATTAGCGATGTTGTCTCGATCCTCGGCAGTCTGGACTTCGTTATGGGCGAATGCGACAGGTGAACTCGACATTATGCGCGCACTTTTGCTTCTTCTGGCCGCACTCACGACGCTCGCACTGAGCGGGTGCAATCATTCGGTCGGTTCGAAATTGAGCCGATCGAACGTCGACAAGATCACGACCGGCATGTCGAAATCCCAGGTCGAACAGATCCTCGGCAAGCCGACGCGAATCGATGACAAAGATTTCCTTATCCTGAAGAAGACGACCTATCGCTACGAAGATGGAGATCGCTTCGTGATGGTCACTTTCAAGAACGACGAGGTCGACTCGAAGGATTCGAATCTTCATCAGTAGCGGCGGAACGGCATGCGTTCGATCCGCCCGATTCTCCTCTTCCTCGTTCTTGCGCTCGCTAGTTGTCAGGACAAACGCCTGACGAAGGAAAACGTCAACGAGGTGACGATCGGGATGCCGCGCAAACAGGTGGAGTCGATCCTCGGCTTGCCCACGACGAACGAGACGAAGGAGTTCGGCCGGCTGCGGCTGACGATGTACGTCTACAAACAGGCGAACGGCACGGTCTCGATCACCTTTCAGGACGACAAAGTGGAGACAAAGGAATCCACGCTCACCGACTAACGCGAACGTCTCTCGTGGAACGGCCGGTCGAAACACCACCTGCGGACGCGACGGAACTCGCGCCTGAGACTCGGCGCGAAGTCGTTCCGCCGGAACTCGAGCGCGAAATGGACCGCGCGATCGCGCGTTATCCGGAGGATCGAAAACGCAGCGCGTCCATGCCGCTGCTGCATTTGTGGCAGGAGCATTTCGGATTCATCAGCGACGAAGGTGTGCGCTGGATCGCGGAGAAGCTGGAGCTGCAGCCGATCAACATTCTCGAGCTGGTCACGTTCTATCCGATGTATCGGCAGGAAGCGGCCGGGCGGAAACACATTCGGGTTTGTCGGACATTGAGCTGCGCGATGGCGGGCAGTTATCACCTTCGCGATCGCTTGGCGGAAGCAGCAGGGATTGATCTGCACAAGCACGACACGGGAATGCACAACCCGGTGGCGATCAGCGACGATGGTGAGTACTCGATCGAGTTTGTCGAATGCCTTGCGAGCTGCGGCACGGCGCCGGTCGCGATGGTGCAGGATAACTTGCTCGAGAACGTGCGTTGGGATTGGCCCCGCAGCATCATCGATGCGGAACGGCCGAGCGGACGATTCGTTAGTCCGCCGCACGCGCTGGAGCATCGGCTGATTTTCAAGAACATCGGTCGGCAGGATTACGGCATCGGTATC
>JBJMWV010000371.1:0-2706 GCA_045809985.1 Chthoniobacterales bacterium
GATCGCTGGCTCGAGTTCTACGCTCGCTATTTTCCTGCAGTCGAGATCGACTCGACCTTCTACCACGCGCCTAGCGAGTCATCGGTGCTGCGCTGGATCGAGAGCACGCCCGCGAGTTTCCGTTTCACCTGCAAACTGCCGCGCTCGATCACCCATGCGTGCAAGCTGCGGGATTGCACGCCCGAGATGAATGAGTTCCTCAGCGCGATCGAGCCGCTCGCGGCGAAACTCCACGTCATCCTGATTCAACTGCCGCCTTCGTTCGCGCCGAAAGAAGGGCAGCCGATCCTGCGCAAGTTCATTGAGCAACTGCCGCGCGATTACCGTTTCGCGATCGAGTTCCGCCACCCCGGCTGGCACAAGCCACAAGTCGTTAGGCTGCTCGAGAAACATCGCATCTGCTGGGTCTGGGCGGACACCAGCCCGCTCCACGAACGCAACCTCGCGCCCTTCGAGCTCTGGCCGCAGACGACGGACTTCATCTACGTGCGCTTGTTAGGCGACTACTCGACGAAGTACGACGGCGACGGCCGCCACATGCATCGTTACGGCAAGCTGCTCTGGAAACGTGAAGCTGCGGTCGAAAGCTGGGCGATGAAGATTGAGCGCCACATTCCGGAAATGCGGAACGTCTGGGCCTTCGTGAACAATCACTATGAAGGCTTCGCTCCCGAAACCGCGCAGCGCCTCGCAGAGAAGCTCGGTTACGAATTATCGCTCCCGTCCTTGCTCGAGACCGCATCCGCTGCGCCCGGACAGCTGGATCTCTTCCGCTCCGACGAGTAGCTGCCTAACGAATCTCGCTCGCGCCGAAGTAGCGGTGCATTTGCTCGGGTAACTTCACCGAGCCGTCCGGCTGCTGTCCGGCTTCGATGAGCGCAGCAAACAGGCGCGGCAGCGCAAGGCCTGAGCCATTCAGGGTGTGACAGAAGCGATTCTTCCCTTCGACATCCTTGAAGCGCAGGTTCATGCGACGCGCCTGGAAGTCTTCGAAATTCGAGCAGCTCGAGACTTCAAGGTAACCGTTTTGTCCCGGCGACCACACTTCGAGATCGTAAGTCTTCGCTGAACCAAAGCCGAGATCGCCGCTGCAAAGTTCGATCGCCCGGTAGTGCAAGCCTAACGACTGCAATACACGCTCCGCATTTGCAGTTAACGATTCATGCTCGTCGTAGGAAGTCTCCGGCGTGGTGATTTTCACGAGCTCAACCTTGTCGAATTGATGGACGCGGATGATGCCGCGCGTTTCGCGACCGGCGGATCCCGCTTCGCGACGGAAACAAGGCGTATAGGCAGTGAACTTCTTCGGTAGCTCGCCTAACGAGAGAATTTCCTCGCGATGGAAGTTGGTCACCGGCACTTCGGCCGTTGGCGCGAGAAACATCTGTCCATCCTCGAAGCCGTACATGTCGTCTTCGAACTTGGGCAGTTGCGACGTGCCGATCATACATTCGCGCCTAACGAGAAATGGCGGACTCATTTCCATGTAGCCGTGCTCGCGCGTATGCAGATCGAGCATGAACTGAATCAACGCCCGCTCGAGTCGCGCTCCTTCGCCAGTGAAGCAGATGAAGCCGCTGCCGCTCAACTTCGCCGCGCGTTCGGCATCGAATAACTTCAACGCCGCGCCGATCGCAACATGATCGCGCACTTCGCCGCTGATCTGCGGCTTCTCGCCCCAACTGCGGACAAGCACGTTGTCGCTCGCGTCTTTCCCGAGCGGCGCATTCGCGTGCGGCAGGTTCGGAATGTTCAGCAGTAGGTTGCGCTGCTGTTCTCCGAGCGCAGCGATTTGCTCGTTATACTTCGTGATCTCGTCGCCGATGCCGCGCACCTGCGCTTCCAGTTCATCCGAAGATTCTCCCCTGCTCCGCTTCCCGCCGATCTCTTTGCTCAGCCGTTTGCGATCAGCATTGAACTGCTGCACCGCCGTCTCCGCTTTGCGCCGGTCGCTGTCGATCTGAAGCACGTCGTCGACTTTCGCCGCGTCATCTCCGCCGCGTATGGCGACGCGCTCTTTCACGAAGTCCGGCTGTTCGCGGAGGAGTCGGATGTCGAGCATGGCGCGGAGTGTAGCACATGCTAGTCTTGCGTCGTGGAACAGCTCAACCTCCTCGGGGTTGCTCTCGGCCTGGCGGCGCTCGCCGGGATCAATCTCTACCTCACCGTCTTCGTCACCGGCCTGGCGATCAACCAGCACTGGATCACGCTCGCGCCGCAGTATCAGTCGCTCGACGTGCTGGCGAACCCGATCATCATCACCGTCGCCGGCATCCTCTACGTCCTCGAGTTTTTCGCGGATAAAATTCCGTGGATCGACTCCGCGTGGGACGCCGTGCATACCGTGATTCGTCCGATCGGCGGCGCGCTGCTTGCCATCCGCGTTCTTGGCAAATCCGATCCCACGTTCGACGTTCTCATGATCCTGCTCGCCGGCGGAACAAGCTTGGTTGCGCACACCGCTAAAGCATCGACGCGGCTCGTCGCGAACACTTCACCCGAGCCATTCTCGAATATCGGGCTCAGCCTCGCCGAAGACGCGGCTGTCTTCGGCGGCCTTGCGCTCATTCACTACAACCCGATCGCCGCGCTCGTCGTCGCGCTCCTCGAGCTGGCTGCGTTCCTCTACTTCGCGCCGAAAGTCCTCCGCGCCGCGCGCGCGAAGATCTGGCTGATCTTTAAGAAGCTAAACTTCCCGGCCGATAC
>JBJMWV010000372.1:0-2889 GCA_045809985.1 Chthoniobacterales bacterium
CGCCGGAAGACACCATGGATAAGTTGAGCGCAGAGAGCCTCAAGATTGTCGGGTCTGTCGCCGCACGTTACCTGGCTGAGAGTGCGCTGAAGTGAGGCGCACACTGCTGAGACTCGCGCTTTTCCTGCTCGCAGGCGCGGCCGGATGGGGGACGAGCGAGTTGCTTGTTCGCACGCAAGCTGGTCGCCATTTGGTCGCGCGTTTCTTTGCGCCTGAGGGATCGATCCGCGTCGAACAAAACCTAAGAAACGCCTCGCGCGCCGAGAACGTGGCCGACGCGGCAATCGATCACGACGTCGCACTTTTCCGCGATCAGTATGAAGACGAACAGCACTTCAACGATGCATTACGCGGCTCGAAGCTGTCGTTAGGCGAAATGCGGAATGAAGTTGCCGAACATTTGCGCGCGCGGGCGTGGATCGAAAAACAAATCCGACCGCAGCTCAGCGTGAACGATCAGGAAGTCCGCCCGTCATACGAAGCCAATCGCGCGCGCTTCCGCCAGCCAACACGCTATCGCGGGAATCATCTCTTCATTGCCGCGCCTGACGGTTCGTCGCCGGAAGTCATGACGGCGAAACTCAGCTTCATCGAAGGTTTCTCTGTGCGACTGCTCGCGGGCGAGAAGCTGCCGGACTTGATTGCGGAAGCTTCAGAAGATGAAGCGACCAAGTCGCGCGGTGGCGATCTCAGCTTCTTCTCCGCTGCGCGAATGCCGCCGGAGTTCATCGACGAGATCAAGAAGCTGCAGATCGGCGAGACCAGCGGACCGCTGCGCTCGCACCTCGGTTATCACATTGTGCAACTCATCGAGACGAAACCCGAACGCGAAATCACCTACGACGAAGCGCGACCGGAGATTGCCCTCGCTCTCGCAAACGAGCGTCGCGCGCTGGCGGTAGCAGCGTTGCGCGAGCGCTTGAGCGCTCCGGAATTCGCATCGCACTAACGAGAAGTTCGCCGTTGCGCCATGGAAGTGTTCGCGTGATTCTCGGCTTGTTACGAACCAACTGTAAATGTCGCGGCGCACGCAAAAAAATGTCGGAGTTATCGGCCTCGGAATAATCGGGCGACGAGTCGCGGATTGTCTCCGGCGGCGCGGCTTCCACGCGTTTGTCTGGAATCGCACACCGCGGCCGTATCCAAATTTTGTCGGCTCGCCGGCTGAGATCGCGGAGCTCTGCGATTTCATTCAGATTTTCGTCTCGAACGACGCCGCGCTGCTGGAGATCGTGCAGCAAATGAAGCCGTCGCTAAAAGCGCATCATGTCGTGATGGCGCACAGCACCGTCGCGCCGGAGACGGTGCGCGAGGCGGGCGAGATCGTGAAACGGCGCGGTGGACAATTGCTCGACGCGCCGTTCACTGGGAGCAAGGGCGCCGCCGAAACCGGAGAACTGGTCTATTACGTGGCCGGTGATGACGGCGCATATCGGCGAGCCCGGCCGGTGCTCGATGCGAGCAGCAAAGAGATCATCGAGATCGGCGAAATCGGCGAAGCGATGTTGATCAAGGTCGCGACGAACATGATCACCGCGGCGACGGTGCAGGCCGCGGCTGAAGCGCTGGCGCTCGTCGATCGCGCCGGCATTCCGCTCGAGAAATTTAGCGCGGCGATGCGCTCGAACGGCAGCAACTCCGGCACGTTGACAATGAAGTTGCCGAAGATGGTGAGCGGCGATTTCGACACGCAGTTCTCGGTCAAACACATGCTGAAAGATGTCGAGATCGCGTCGCGTCTTGCGCGAAAGTACCACCTGCAGCTCGGTGTAAACGAAGTCGCGCGCGAGTCGCTCATTGAGGAGGCAAACCGGGGTGGCGCGGATTCGGATTACTCGGCGGTGATCCGCACGTTTTTCCCCGAACCGACGGCGGCAGCACCCGAAGCGGAACCTGAACTCCCCGAACCTGAACATGTAGAGGCAGCGGAACCGGAGCCACATACGCCCGCACCCGAATCCGCCGAAGCGAAAGCGCCGGAAGTGGTAGAAGAGAAAGAAGCGGAACCTGAGGCGAGGAAGGAAGAGCCGGTTGAAGAGAAGCGCGAGGTTGAACAGCCAGCGGCTGAGCGAGAGCTGAAGACAGAGGAAGAGCCGGCGCAGAGAAACGGATCCGAAGAGCACCCGGTCGAAGTCGACTCGAAGCGAACCGACGAGATCACAGCGGAAGAGCCCGCGCCTCCTCAGCGCACCGAACCGGATGCGCAGCGCGAGCTCGAAGCCGAAACTGCTGACGAAGCGCCTGCTGATCGCGAGCAGCGCGACGAGCCGGAGCCCGAAGCTGAGGTTGAAGAAGAACACGAGCCGGAACTTCGCCGCCCGGAGGAAGAGGAAATCGGCAACGCGTCGACCGCGGTAGAGCCTGAAGATGCGGAGCGTGTCGCCACCGCGCGTGTCGAGAAGGCGAAGGAGGAAGAGGAACCGCGCGGATTTTTCAGCCGGATCTTCGGCCGGAGCTCGGATTATTGAGGCGGCCAGCCGGATGAACGCACAGGTTCATCCAGAGCAGGGCGCGTTCTTCGATCTTTCTGCGCGGACGAAACTCCGCATCACCGGGGCGGATCGCCTGCGCTACGTAAACGGGCAGCTCAGTAACGACCTGCGCAAGGCGACGGAGACAAATGCAATTCACGCCTGCGTCCTATCGGCGAAGGGGAAAATCAACGCGGATGTTTTCATTCACACCGACGGCGATGCGTTTCTTGTCGATAGCGATCCTGATGTGCGTGAGCAGCTGATCGCGCGACTTGAGCGCTACGTCATCGCCGATGATGTCGTGATCGGCGCCGCGGCGCATTCGGTGCGCGGTGTCCCGCAACATCAGCTCGGCGCGGTCGCCTCGGCGTTCCCCGACGTACCGCTGCACGTCCACCTGTCCGAGCAAGTCGCG
>JBJMWV010000373.1:0-3080 GCA_045809985.1 Chthoniobacterales bacterium
TATCGCGTCGCGGGCAACTACTTCATCCGCAAAACCGGCACGCGCGTGCACGCGAGCATCGCGACCGGCTTCAGTCCGCCCACGCCGCAGGACAAAATCTTCGGGATGAACTTCGCTTTGGATCCGGAGCGAAGCGAAGGCTGGGACGCAGGCATCGAGCAGCACTTGTGGAAGGATCGGCTGATCGCCGGCGCGACGTATTTCCACAATCGCCTCTCGAATTTGATCGGCTTCAACGGCCTCTTCGAAACGCTGAACCTCGGCGCCGCGCGTACGCAAGGCGTCGAGTTCGAACTGCACGCGCGGCCGATCCACGATCTCGAATTCACTGCGACCTACACCTATCTCGACGCGGTGAACACCGGCTCGGCCGACATCACGCAGTTGCCCGGCGCGCGCCTGCCGCGGCGGCCGCGCAACGAAGGCTACGTCTCCGCGAGTTATCTCTGGTTAGGCAAACTCCGGACGACGGCGGAAGCGAAGTTCGTCAACGCGCGCGAAGAGCTAAACTTCGGCGGGCCGAACTTCGACATCGAGGATTACGCATTCGTGAATTTCGCTGCGGAGTATCAGGTCAATCCGCACCTCACCGTCTTCGCGCGCATCGAGAACCTGACGGACGAGAAATACTCGGAAGTCTTCGGATTCCCGGCGCTCGGACGCGCGGCTTACGGCGGAATGCGATTTCGCTTCTGACGGTTATGCGTCGGTAATGACAGCGTGGCCGTCTTCGGTTAAAAGCATTCGATGCTTTCCCCGGCACTCCTCTCCATCCTGATTCCCGTCGCTGTCGGTGTCGTGGCGCTGCTCATCGGCATCGGCATCACGGCGATGATCATGCGGCAGAAGAGCGCGCTCGCGGTGGCGAATTGCGAAGCGGCGTTGAACCGCCAGATCACCGAGCTGTCACAGAGCCTCGCCGCGGCGCAGGAGAAGAACAGCCGGATTCCGGAGATGGAGCTCGCGTCCTCGGCGGCGCAGCGTGAGATGCAGGTCTTGCGGGAGCAACAGGCGCGCGCCACAGCGCGGATGGCGACGATGGAAACGCAGCTCGCGAATGAACGCAAAACGACTGCCGAAAAAGTCGCGGTGCTCGACGATGCGCAGAAGCGTTTCTCGGATGCGTTTAAGGCGCTCTCGGCCGAAGCGCTGCAGCAGAACAACAGCTCATTCCTTGAACTGGCGAAGACGACGCTCGAGAAGTCGCATCAAAGCGCGAGCAGCGACCTCGAGAAGCGGCAGACGGCGATCGATGAGCTGATCAAGCCGATGCTGCAGTCGCTCGAAAAGGTCGACACGAAGATTAACGAACTCGAGAAGGCGCGCAGCGGCGCCTACGAGGGGCTTAAGACTACGGTGCAGTCGCTGACGGATACGCAGAACCGCCTTCGCTCTGAAACAGGTAATCTTGTTCGTGCGTTGCGGTCTCCTTCGGTGCGCGGCCGTTGGGGTGAGATCCAGTTGAAGCGCGTCGTCGAATTAGCCGGGATGGTCGCGCATTGCGACTTCTACGAACAGCCGACGCTTCAGACTGAAGACGGAAGACTGCGGCCTGACCTGATCGTCCATCCGCCCGGTGGCAAAACCATTGTGGTCGACGCGAAGACACCGCTCAACGCTTACCTCGAAGCACTCGACGCACCTGACGATGACGCACGTTTGCGCTTACTCGACCAACATGCGGCGCAAGTGCGCAGCCATATCGAGAAGCTTTCGCGGAAGAGCTACACTGAACAGTTCGACGACGCGCCTGACTTCATCGTTTTGTTTTTGCCTGGCGAAGTCTTCTTCAGTGCAGCGCTCGAGCGCGACCCGACTCTGATCGAATACGGCGCTGACAAGCGCATCATTCTTGCGACGCCCACCACTTTAATTGGGCTGTTGATGGCAATTTGCTACGGATGGCAGCAAGAAAAGCTCGCGCAGAACGCACGCGAGATCAGTCAACTCGGCGGCGATCTCTATAAGCGATTCGCGGATCTCTCGATGCATCTCGGCCGGCTCGGAAAGAGCCTGACCCACTCGGTTGACGCGTACAACAAGGCAGTCGGAAACATCGAGACGCGTGTGCTCGTCAGCGCGCGCAAGTTCAAGGAACTCGGCGCCGCGCCCCTCGGGATGGAGATCGAAGTTCTGCCGCAGGTCGAGCAGATGACGCGCGAGATGCAGGCGCCGGAATTGTTGCCGCTGCAGGATAACGGCCACGCGAACGGCAACGGCAGCTAATTCGCAGTTTGCGGCCGAGTGGTTGATCTTATGAGCAACCACTATGAGCAATCAGTTCGCACTCATCGGCACCGAAGTTGATGCCGGGACGTCCGCTGCTGGCCTAACGAGTCGTAGCGACGATCAACTTCTCGACAGTTACTCGCAAACCATCTCCGCGGTCGTAAATCGCGTCGCGCCGAGCGTCGTGAACATTCGCGTTCTGAGCGGCGCCCGCGGGCAGGGCGGCGGCTCCGGGTTCATCATCGCCCGCGACGGTTTTATCCTAACGAATAGTCACGTCGTGCATGGCGCGCGTGAATTGGAGGTGACGCTGCACGACGCGCGTGTGTATCGCGCGGAACTCATCGGCACTGATCCGCACACCGATCTCGGCGTCATCCGCATCGATGCACCGGATTTGCAGCACGTGCGCTTCGCCGATTCGGGAACGATTCGCGTCGGCCAAATCGCGGTTGCGATCGGCAGCCCGTACGGATTTCAGCAGACCGTCACGTCTGGAATTGTCAGCGCACTAGGCCGCTCGATGCGCGCCGACTCCGGTCGTCTGATGGACGACATCATCCAAACGGATGCGGCATTGAATCCCGGAAATTCCGGCGGCCCGCTTGTGAACAGCGCAGGCGAAGTGATCGGCGTGAACACCGCTGTGATCCTTCCGGCGCAAGGCATCTGTTTCGCGATCGCGAGCAACACCGCGCACCTCGTCGCCGGTTGGTTGATTAGCGATGGCCGGATTCGCCGCAGTTCGATCGGCGTTGCCGGCCAAAACGTGCCGCTGCATCCGCGCGTCGTCCGTTTTCACAAGCTCGACACGAAGAGCGGTGTGCTCGTTGCGGAAGTGGAAAACGGCA
>JBJMWV010000374.1:0-2013 GCA_045809985.1 Chthoniobacterales bacterium
TCGGTATGCCGATCGTAAACGGTGAGCTGTCGACTTCGACGCGGAGCGTCACCGTCTGGCAGACGAAATGAAGTGAGCGATTACGAACCAGCGCACCCGGCAGCAGACCCGCTTCGCAAAGGATTTGGAATCCATTGCACGTGCCGATGACCAGCTTGCCGGCTTTCGCCTGATCGATCACGGCGCGCATGATGGGCGAGAAGCGCGCGATCGCGCCGCAGCGCAAATAATCACCGTAGGAAAACCCGCCCGGCAAAACGATCGCGTCATAACCCGCGAGCGACGTCTCCTTATGCCACACGTAATCGGCGGTCGCGCCGTCGACGCCGTTCAGCGCCGCGATGCAATCCTGATCGCAGTTCGATCCTGGAAATTGGATGACGGCGAACTTCACGCTTTCGCCTCCGCTTTGCTCAGTTGGTAATCCTCGATCACAGGATTCGAGAGGAGATCGTGACAGAGCTGATGCAGCTTCGGCTCAAGTGCAGCCTGGTCGCCGTCGACTTCGATCTCGAGATACTTACCGATCCGCACACTCCGGACTTCGGGCATTCCGAGATGCTGCATTGCCTCGCAAACCGCCGCGCCTTGTGGATCGAGGACGGCAGCTTTCGGAGTCACGATCACCTTCATCTTCATCGACGGAATATCCGCGGCTCGACTTCCGCAACAAGTGCGAAGCCTCAGCCGGTCTAACGAGTGATAACGGGTGAGCGCTACTTCTTCAGCTCGATCGTAAGGACGTGAATTTCGCTCGTCCCGGTGTTTTGCACCGCGTGGCTTTCCGCCGAGCGGAACAAACATTCGCCGTCCTTCAGCTCGCGATCAGTCGGTGTTCCCTTCAGGTCAACGAAGCGCACTTTCCCGCCTTTGACGACGTAGATCACGTTGTCCGGATGCTGATGCATCGGAATCTGCTCGCCAGGTTTCACCACCGTGTCGAGTACGCGCACGCGCTCATTGTCGAGGATCGCTTTGTGGAGCTTCGGCGCCACTTTCACCGGATCTTGCGCTGTCACCCTGCCCGCCAAGATCACACAGGCTCCCATGACGGCTGCAGCCGCGATGGATGTTTTCATGCGCAAAAGCGTGCGCCCGCTGCGCCGCGGAAGACAAGCAGATTTACGCGCGTTCGCGCTTCACTTCGCGCGGCGATTTGTCTTCGCGCAATCCGAGGAACACCGGCTGCCGCAGTTTCCCATCGCGCGTCCACTCCGCGAACTTCACCTGGCAGACGAACACCGGATTCACCCAGCTGATCTTGCGCATCATCGATGGCGTGATGCCCTGCACCCACGCGCCGCCCTGCTTCGAAGGCAGATCAGCGAAGGGACAATCGGCACGCGCTTCGGCTTGGAATTTCTTGTGCAGCATCGCGAGAGATTTCGTGTCGAAACCGGTGCCGACTTTGCCCGCGAAGAGCAATCGATTGCCTTCGTAGTAGCCGACGAGCACCGCGCCGAAATGCTTCCGGGCGCCGGCGGGCGGCGTGTAACCGCCAATCACAAATTCCTGCTCGTTGAGCACCTTCAGCTTGATCCACGCGCCATTGCGCGACCCAGGTTCGTAAACCGAGCCACGCTGCTTGCCGATCAGTCCTTCGAGCCCGCGCTGCTGGACTTCCTTCAGCAATTGCTGCGGATCAGCGCCGATCTCTCCCGAGTAACGGATCGTCTCGTTAGCCGACGCGCAGAGTTGCTCGAGCACGTGCTTCCGCTCTTCCAGTTTGAGCCCCAGCAACGAACGTCCGTCCGCCTGCAGCAGATCGAAGGCGTAATAGTAGATCGGACTCTGCTTCCCGCCCGGCATCTCGCTCCCCTGCAGAAGTTGAAACGATGAGCGGCCTTCTGCGTCAACCGCGACAACTTCACCGTCGATCACACAGTCATTCACCGGCAGCGCACGAATCGCGGCCGCCACTTCACCGAAGCGCGTAGCAAGCTCGTTCCGATTTCGCGAGATGAGATTCACCGCTTCGCCATTCTTCACCGCGAGTAACCGGATGCCATCGAA
>JBJMWV010000375.1:0-5318 GCA_045809985.1 Chthoniobacterales bacterium
ACCGCTCAACTCCTCCAGGAAGCAGCTCAAGTCATCCCCAACCAGCAACTCCTCATCAACGTCGTCTCCAAGCGTGTGCGCCAGCTCGGAATGGGACATCGCCCGCTCGTTGAAGCCAGCCCGCGCGCCTCGCTCACCGACATCGCGCTGAAAGAGATCATCGCGGGCAAGCTAACTTTCGAAGCGATCGTCGACGAGAAGGAAACCGCAGCCTAGCGCGGGGCTCCTGTCACACCTTTAGGGAAGCGGTTCGTTTCCCATCCTTCGCCCGCCGACTCGCATTCCAAGATGGCCACCGAGTCGATCCTCAATCGCAAGGCGCTGCGCGATTATCACATCCTCGATCGCTACGAGGCGGGCATTGAGCTGAAGGGCGCCGAGGTCAAATCGATCCGCGCCGGTAAAGCGAACATCAGCGACGCATTCGCGAAGATCGAGAAGGGCCAGGCGTTTCTCTACAACGCGGACATCCAGCCCTACGCGCAGGCGACGATCGAAGTGCCGCCGGCGAAACGCACCCGGCGCTTGCTCCTGCACAAACACGAGATCGAGAAGCTGTACGGCGAGACTGCTGTCTCCGGTCGGACGCTCGTCATCCTGAAGCTCTACTGGAAGAACTCGAAGCTGAAGGCCGAGATCGGTGTCGGCACCGGCAAGGTCGCGCACGATAAGCGTCAGGATCTGAAGAAGCGCGCGACCGATCGCGAGACCGCACGCGAAGTCGCGCGATTCAATCGCCGTCACGCCTAACGAGTCTTCCTCTTCCGCTTCCTCTTAATCTGCTCTCTGCCTTGTGAGGCAGAAGATTCAGAGGAAGAGGTAGAGGAAGATGAAGAAGGGAAATTCGCTCGCTCTCGCCCTCGGTGGAATCGCACTAGCCGGCTGGGCTGCGTCGCGCGCACTCGCGCCGACGTTTTCTTTCGCGGGTAAAGTTGTCCTCATCACCGGCGGCTCACGCGGGCTTGGATTCACGATCGCGCGGCAGATCGCAGCCGAAGGTGGACGCGTTGTGCTCGTCGCGCGCGACCGCGATGAACTGCAACGCGCACACGATGAGATCGCCGCAGAAGGCGGCGACGTTTCCATCATTCCGTGCGACCTGCTCGATACGCAGCAGATCAAGGACACGGTCGAAACAGTCGTTAGTCACTTCGGCGGGGTCGACGTCCTGATCAACAACGCGGGCATCATCGAGGTCGGCCCGCTCGAGCACATGACGCGCGAAGATTTCGAGCGCGCGATGCAGCTGCACATGTGGGCGCCGTTCACGCTCATGACCGAAGTGATTCCGTGGATGCAACGCAGCCGTGGCGGACGCATCGTCAACATCTCGTCGATCGGCGGCAAACTCGCCGTGCCGCATCTCGCGCCGTATTCTGCGAGCAAGTTCGCGCTCACCGGCCTCTCGGATTCGTTCCGCGCCGAGCTCGCGCGCGATCGCATCTACGTCACGACGGTGGCGCCCGGACTGATGCGCACCGGCTCGCATGTGAACGCGCAATTCAAAGGCAAACATGACCAGGAGTTCGCGTGGTTTGCGCTCGCGCTCGGCGTGCCGGTTCTCTCGATGAGCGTCGACCGCGCCGCAGCGAAAATCATCAGCGCATGCAAGCGCGCGCAGCCATCGCTCACGCTCACGTTGCCCGCCCGCGTTGCGATCGCCGCCAACGCAGTCTTCCCGAATCTCACCGCGCACGCAATCAGCCTAACGAATCGTCTCCTGCCAACCGCGACCGATTCATCCGGCGACGAATTGCGCAGCGGCGGATACAGCCGCTCGCAAAAGTTATCGCCGACCTGGCTGACGTGGCTCGCGGATCGTGCGATTCCGCGAACGAATCAGCCGCGCGGCACGGCAGCGCCGTGAGCAAACGTCTCTTCGTCGCGATCGACCTCCCGGAGTCGGTCACGAGCATTATCGCGGAGATGAATCCGCACATTCCCGGCGTGCGTTGGCTGCGCGGGGAACAGATTCATCTCACAGTCAGCTTTCTCGGAAACGTGGGCCCGATCGCTGAAGAAACGCTGCGCGAAAAACTCACCGCGATTCATTTCGTTCCATTCTTCATGCCTATTGTCGGTGTCGGAACATTTCCGACCAAAGGAAAACCAAACGTGATCTGGGCCGGAGTCGGCAACGGTCACCCGCAGTTGTTCCACGTTTACAAGCGCGTCCAGGAGGCGGCGCTCGCCAGCGGACTCGAGCCTGACCTGCGCGCGTGGCATCCGCACATCACCTTCGCGCGCTGCCGCGATGTCGCACCGCACGAGATCCGTCCGTTCCTGAAAGAGTACGCCGAATTCGACGCCGGTCTGGTGCGCGTCGAATCGTTCGCGCTCTACTCGAGCATCCCCGGCCCGCTCGGCTCCGCCTACACGCGCGAGCTCGAAGTGCGCGCTGCCTAACGAGTGCTATTCCAGCACCGGCTCGTACTGTTCTTCTTCGCGCGCCGTGAGTTTATTCTGCGAAATGATTCGCGCACAGGTGTTCCAACGCAGCACCGAATCGTCGTTTCCGGCAGGCCGGATTGCTTCCGCGCGTTCATAGCGTTCCATCGCCTCGCGCAGACAATCGTAAGCATACCGACTCGCATGACCGCCTTGTGCGAGCTTCGATTTGCCGCGCCGCTCCGCAAGAATGCCGCCGTAATATTCGCGGTCGTATTCGCCGGTGATTCGGCCTAACAACTCCTTCGCCCGCGTCTCGCTCACGCCATAACCTTTTGCAAAACGATCCGTCACCGCGAGCAGCAGCATGATGATCGCGTCCTGATTCTCCGGCGCGATGTGCAGGATATCGAGACAGATGCTCTCCGCTTCGGCGGGCTCATTCAGCAGCCGGTAACGCTCCGCTTTTTCCAGCGCCGCCGGGATACCTTCTTGCGTCAGGGCTTTCAGTTCGAACGTGCTCATGCGCTCCCTCCGTTTTTGCGGCCGCGCAAGATGCGCAGCAGTTTCGCGACCGGATCAAAATACTGATCCACCACGCGTTCCTTCAATGGAATGATTGCGTTGTCGGTGATCTTGATGTCCTCGGGACAAACATTCGTGCAGCACTTCGTGATGTTGCAGTAGCCGATGCCCATCGCCTCCTTCAACTCAGGAATGCGATCCTCGGTATCGAGCGGATGCATCTCTAGCGCGGCGACGTAAGTGAGGAAGCGCGGGCCGATGAACTCATCGTGCTTGTGATGGTCGCGCAGCACGTGACACACGTCCTGACAGAGGAAGCACTCGATGCATTTCCGGAATTCCTGCACTCGATCGATGTCTTCCTGCTGCATCCGCCAGGTGCCGTCCGGCGCATCCGGCGCGCGCGGTTTGAATTTCTTGATCCGCTTTTTCACCCGGTAATTCCACGAGACGTCCGTCGCCAGATCGCGGAGCAGCGGAAAGGCTTTGATCGGCTCGACGGTGACTGGCTTCGCCGTATCGATGTCGCTCAACCGCGTCATGCACATGAGCCGCGGGAGACCGTTGATCTCCGCCGAACACGAACCGCACTTCCCCGCTTTGCAATTCCAGCGACAGGCGAGGTCGTTCGCCTGCGTGCGCTGGATATCATGCACCGCATCGAGCACGACCATTCCTTCGGAGCATTCCGCGGTGTAGTTGCCGAACTCGCCGCGATTCGCATCGCCGCGCCAAATCCGGAACTGCACCGTCTGTTCGCTCATTTCATCTCCTCGATGATGTCCCGCAAATAATCCGGCATCTCCGGCAGCGGCGCGAGACTAACTTCCATGCGCCCGTCGGACGTCCGAGAAATCAGAGTGTTCACCTTCGAAAGCGCCTCCGATTTCTCTGGGTAATCATCCCGGAATTGGGCGCCGCGACTTTCCTTCCGTGCTAAGGCGGCGCGCGCGATCGCTTCAGAAACGGTCAGCAGATTTTTCAGATCAAGCGCGGCGTGCCAGCCCGGATTGAAGTCGCGGGTGCCGATGACACCGACGCGCAATGCGCGATCCTTCAATTGCTCGAGATGCTGCAGCGCAGTCAGCATCTCAGGCTCGTTCCGCACGATGCCGACGTTGTCCTGCATCGTCTCCTGCAGATCGCGCTGAATCGCATACGGATTCTCGCCGGAGCTGTTCTCGAACGGCTTTAGCGCTTCACGCGCGACGCTCTCGAGCTGCGCATGGTCGACTTCGCCTAACGAGTTCTCTTTCGCGAATGCAGCCGCATATTCTCCCGCGCGTTTTCCGAAGACTAACAGGTCCGACAACGAATTCCCGCCGAGTCGATTTGCGCCATTGATCCCCGCCGCGCATTCACCGGCCGCGAAGAGTCCCGGCACATCGGACATCTGCGTGTCGGCATTCACATGCACGCCGCCCATCACGTAGTGCGTCGTCGGCCCGACCTCCATCGCTTCCTTCGTGATGTCGATATCGCCGAGCGCTTTGAACTGGTGGTACATGCTCGGCAGTTTGCGTTTGATGTGCTCCTCGGAGCCGGAGAGCTTTTGTTTGATCCACGCGATGTCGAGAAAGACGCCGCCGTGCGGACTGCCGCGGCCTTCCTTGATCTCGCGCACGATGCAACGCGCCACGTGATCGCGCGTCAGTAACTCCGGCGGCCGGCGCGCGTTCTTGTCGCCTTGCGTGTAACGCCAGCCTTCCTCTTCGTTGTCGGCGGTCTGCGCTTTGTAGTTGTCGGGAATGGAATCAAACATGAAGCGCCGGCCTTCCTTGTTCGTCAGGATGCCGCCTTCGCCGCGCACGCCTTCCGTCACCAGCATGCCACGCACGCTCGGCGGCCAGACCATTCCCGTCGGATGGAATTGCACATATTCCATGTCGATGAGCGACGCGCCCGCGTGATACGCGAGCGAGTGGCCGTCGCCGGTACAATCCCAACTGTTGCTCGTGATCTTGTAAGCCTTGCCGATTCCGCCCGTCGCGAGCACGACCGCTTTCGCGCGATAGATCTTGAATCGTCCGCGCTCGCGATCGTAAGCGAACGCGCCGACCACCCGCTCGCCAGCTTTCAACAGTCCGACAACGCAGAGTTCCATGTGCACGTCGATGCCCTGGTGCACACCGTGATCCTGCAATGTGCGGATCATCTCCAAACCAGTGCGATCGCCGACGTGCGCGAGTCGCGGATATTTATGTCCGCCGAAGTTTCGCTGGAGAATGCGTCCGTCCTTCGTCCGATCGAAAACGGCGCCCCATTTCTCCAGCTCGCGCACGCGATCCGGCGCTTCCTTCGCGTGCAACTCGGCCATCCGCCAATTGTTCACGTACTGGCCGCCGCGCATCGTGTCGGCGAAGTGCACGCGCCAACTGTCGCGCTCATCGACATTCGCCAGCGCA
>JBJMWV010000376.1:0-4224 GCA_045809985.1 Chthoniobacterales bacterium
CGGCGCATCGGCTGATTGGAGTTACTCGCGAAAACGAGCCCTTCGTTGCGCGTGTTGTAAACGACGCGCGTGATGCCGTCCGGCACGTAGCTCGACTCGTTCGTCACGGCCGCGCGCGGCACTGGTGTCGTGATCGTTGACGCCACGACCGGCTGCGTCGCCTTCGGCCGATCCGTGCTGACGCGAGCCAGCATGAGTAAAGCGGCCGCAGCAGCTAGGCCAAAACCAAGCGCGAACCAGTTCAAACTCGCTTTCCGTCTCGGCAGAATGCCGCCGCTTGCCGTCGCGGTGTTCGGTTCTTCG
Organism: Chthoniobacterales bacterium; assembly: GCA_045809985.1. GTDB lineage: Bacteria > Verrucomicrobiota > Verrucomicrobiia > Chthoniobacterales > UBA10450 > JACCTI01. The sequence goes on from JBJMWV010000376.1 coordinate 304, forward strand.
AGCGCGCGTTTGACACGCGACATTAACTCCGGCGAGGCAGCGCGCGGGCGCAACTGCTTCAGTTCCGCTTCTAATTCAGAGAAATCATTCATGGTAATCGGGCGCGCTGACGCCGCTTTGGGTCAGGCTTCGTTTCAAAGCCGCGAGTGCGTAGCGATAACGCGACGCCGCGGTGTTTTGTGAAATGCCGAGAACGGTCGCGATGTCGGCAAAGGTCAGCTCGTTCCAGATCTTCATCACGAGCACCTCACGTTGTTCGCCCGGCAGACGATCAATTGCTTCGATGAGCGCGCGCTGCGAATCGGTGGCCGCATCGAACTGCGGCTCGACTGCATGCGCAATTTCCGCGACGGCATCAGCTTCACGCCGCGCACGTCGCGAATCGCGCCGCAGAAGATCGAAGGCCGTGGATCGGACAGTTGCGAAGAGGAGCGCGCGATTATCGATCGGATGCTGTTTGCGCCAGAATTTAACGAAGGCGTCCTGCACGATGTCTTCCGCATCCGCCGCGGAGCGGACGAATTGCCGCGCGAAGAGCACGAGGCCAGGCGCCGCCTCGGCGAAACAACTCTTCCAATGCTCATGACTCGCGACATTCTCCATGACCTCGTTACGGTCTTTGATAGCAGAACGCCGCCGCGCGCTGAATTTGTCTAACGACCGCGTAGAATTCTCCGCAGTCGATCGCAGCGGGAAAACTGATGGCATGAGGCAGGTTCCGGTCATTTTTCGATTCCCGAACTGCGCGTCCGTTGCGGTCGGAAGACGGTCGCTGACACGCGAGATTCGGGCGTTTAGTGTCGAGACGCCGCTGAGGTGCGGCTTTGTCTAAGGATGAAGATTTTTCCAATCGGCGCGCTCGCGCTGCTGCTCGCGGCCGCAGCCGTCGCGCAGGACAATGACCCGGCCGCCGCGGCCCGCACGATCGTCGAGAACGAGGGCAAGTTTTACCAACTCGGCCAGGACCAGGGCACGAAAGCGGCGTTCCTGCAGTTCCTCGCCGACGATTCGATCGTCTTCCATCCCGGCCCGACCAACGGCAAACAGGAATGGTCGAAACGTCCGGACAAAGGCATCTCAATCAAATGGCATCCGGTCTTCGCCGCGATGTCGCGCAGCGCCGATCTCGGATTCACCACCGGCCCGGCCGAATGGCGGAAGGAAAAGCAGGACGAGAAGCCATTCGGCTACGGACAATTCATTTCCATCTGGAAGAAACAGAAGGACGGCTCGTGGAAAGTTGCGCTCGATGTCGGCAGCGAGGTTCCCGGTGCGGCGAAAGCGGAGGAGGCCGAAGTCGAATACGCGCTCAGCGAAGCGCCTGCTGCATCGGCCGATAAGACGGCGGCGAATCGCCTGCTGCGTAATGCGGAAGGAAAATTCGCAAACGTCGCACGCACGGATTCAACGGCCGCGATCCTGGGCAGCGCGAGCAATACGATTCGCGTCCAGCGCGAAGGCGTTTACCCGGCGGTTGGACGCGATGCCGCCGGGCTGATGTTGAGCGTGACTCGCGGCGAACTGACGAACGAGAGGCTCGGCGGCGGAATGAGCGAAGCCGGCGACCTCGCCTACAGCTACGGCAAGTACACGCTGAAGCGCCCGGAGAAAACGGAACGCGGCCATTACCTGCGCATCTGGCGCGTGGAGAAAGACGGCACGTGGAAGATCGCGCTCGATTACGAGTCGCCACTGCCGGATGAGCAGAAGAAATAGACATTCGTCGCCGGGTCGATGCTGCACCTTCATGGAGATCCCGCCTGATCCTTTCCCAACCGGCCACGCCGGAATGCCGCAACGCCTCGCGCGCGGTCCGCACATTCACCCGAGCGCATTCGTGGTTCCGAACGCCACGATCGTTGGCGATGTCTCGTTAGGCGAGGAATCGAGCGTCTGGTACGGCGCAGTTCTGCGCGGCGATATCAACCGAATCGTCATCGGCGCGCAATCGAACGTTCAGGACAATGCGGTCATCCATCTCTCCGATGACTACGCAGCGACCCTCGGCGAGCGCGTCACTGTCGGGCACAGTGCGATCGTTCACGCCTGCACGATCGACGACGAAGTGCTCGTCGGAATGGGCGCGATCATCCTCGATGGCGCAGAGATCGGCGCGCGTAGCATCATCGGCGCAAACACACTCGTGACCGTCGGCATGAAAGTGCCACCCGGCTCGCTCGTGCTCGGCTCGCCCGGACGAGTCGTTAGGCAACTAGCCGACGACGAGCAACAGAATATCAGTCACTGGGCGCGAAAGTATGTGCAGAACGCAAAGTTCTATCGCGAGTACTTAGCGCAGTGATCGCGCGAGTTCGCGCGCGCGTTCTTTCACCAATGCCGCCGCGTTCTCGATGCTCCCGACGACGAAAACTCGATCGAACAACTCCGATCCACCTTCGGCCGCACCGACAATCGCGAAGACGCGTTTGCCTTCGACGCGCGCAAGCTGCGCCACGCCGGCCGGCCCTTTGCCTTCGAGCGTCTGAGCATCCAATCGCCCTTCGCCCGTGATCACGACATCGTGCGCGCGCATCGCGTCGCGCAATCCGATCCGCTCCGCGACCACATCAAAGCCAGAGCGGATTTCAGCGCGGCAGAAACTAACTAGCCCAAACCCGAGACCACCAGCCCCACCCGCACCGGGGATCTCATGCGCATTTCCGCCAACGACTTCCGAGAGGCGCGCTAACCCACGCTCGATGACGGCAAGTCGCTCCGGAGTCACTCCTTTCTGCGGACCAAAGATGCGCGTCGCGCCGCGTTCCCCGAGGAGTGGATTTCGAACATCAACTGCTGCCGTGATTCGCGGAAGCGACAACTCGTTAGGCGCGACGATCTGCGCGAGCTGCGTCAGGTCGGAAACACGCTCGCTCAATTCGCGATGGTCTCCGTCGAAAAACCGGAAACCAAGGGCGCGTGCCATGCCGAAACCGCCGTCATTCGTCCCGCTACCACCGAGCCCTATGATGATCTCGCGCACGCCGCGCCTCGCGGCATCGAGCAACATCTCGCCTGTCCCGTACGTGCTCGCGCGCAAGGGATCGCGTTCTTCCGACGCGAGGCGCCACAGACCCGACGCTTCACTCATCTCCATCACTGCCGTCGCGCCATTTTCAATCGTGCAGTAGTGCGCCGTCACGATCCGGCCGAGAGGATCGCGGACTTCGCAGGCGAGCGGTTGACCGCGCGCTGCATCGCAGATCGCGCGCGCGGTGCCTTCGCCGCCATCAGCAATCGGCATGCAGGTAATCTGCGCGTCCGGCAAAATGTCGCGCAGACCCGCTGCGATGTTCTCCGCAACGTCGGTCGCGCTTAACGAGTGCTTGAACTTGTCTGGCGCGACGAGAATCCGCACTACTTCAACTTCCGTTCAAGAATCTCACCTGCGAGCTGCGGGTTAGCCTTGCCTTTCGACAGCTTCATCACCTGGCCTTTGAGGAAGTTCAGCGACGTCGCGTTTCCCGCACGGAAGTCCGCCGCCGGTTTGGGATTCGCCACGATCACTTGATCGCAAATCGCCTCGAGCGCACTGATGTCACTCAACTGCTCGAGCCCTTTCTCCTGCACAATCGTAGTTGCAGGTTTTCCACTCGCGAACATTTCGGCGAACACTTCCTTTCCTTGCTTGCTGCTGATCTTTCCGCTGTCGATCAGATTCACCAGCTCATCGAGCGCTTCCGGTGGGATCGGGCAATCGCCGATCGTGCGTGACGCGGCGGCGAGCGCGCTTTGCAGATCGTTCAGGATCCAATTCGCAACACTCTTTGGCTTACGCGCGCCGTTCGCCGCGGCCTCGAAGTAGCACGCGAGCTCGCGATCGTTCGCGAGAACGCTGGCATCGTAGGCGCTGACTTCATATTGCCTCACGAATCGTTCGCGCTTCGCGGCGGGCAATTCGGGCAGACGGCGACGCGCGTCGTC
>JBJMWV010000377.1:0-2374 GCA_045809985.1 Chthoniobacterales bacterium
GAATTCGTGAATTTGCGCGCCGGCCATAACCGTGCCGTCGTCCTTGTTGACGAGTTCGCAGATGACGCCAACGGGCGGCAATCCGGCGAGTTTGCAGAGATCGACCGCGGCTTCCGTGTGACCGGCGCGACGCAAAACACCGCCCTCTTTCGCGCGTAGCGGAAAGATATGGCCGGGTTGCACGAGATCGTCCGGCGTTGATTTCGGATCGGCGATGATGTTGATCGTCAGCGCGCGATCGTGCGCGCTGATGCCGGTCGTGACACCGCGCGCCGCATCCACTGAGACCGTGAAGTCGGTCTTGTACATCTCGCGATTTTGCGCGACCATGCGCTGCAAGCCGAGCTGCTCTGCGCGCTCATTCGAGATCGGCACACAGATCAAACCGCGGCCGAACTTCGTCATGAAGTTGACCGCTTCGGGCGTCGCTTTCTCCGCCGCCATGACGAGATCGCCTTCGTTCTCGCGGTCGGCGTCGTCTGTTACGATCACGATTTCGCCGTCGGCAATCGCCTGCACGACATCATCGATCGTGTCGAATTCGAGCGCTGTATCAGCCTCAGCCAACATGGCCTAACAATTACGCCCGCGCCTCGGCCGAGCAATGCGAAGTTACTTCGCGCTCGTCCCGACGATCGCTTCCGGCCGGTACATGTCGCGATTACTTCCCTGGAATTCCGCCTTCAGGCGCACTTTGAACTTTGACAGATCGACGATGTCCCAGCGCGTGAATTCCCAATGCGCGGCCTGCCGCGCCTCGTGCTCGAACCCGAGAATGAGATGCACCGCGTCGTCGCGCACTTTGTTCGTCGCGACCTTCGGCTCGAAGTAGAACGTCCGGAAGCTGCTCTCGCGCGAACCCGCCGCATACAGCTTCGGGTCCATGTAATAAACGCGGCCGCTCGCTGTATCGACGAGTCGCAAATCCGGATAGCCGGAACGCTGCGTCTTCTCCTCCGCGGTCTTGGGAAAGTCGCAGCTCAATCCCGGCGCGGCGTTCAGGAGATCACGCACCATGTTCTCGAATGAGCTGCTGACCTCATTGATGCGTCCGAAGCTTTGAACCGGGCTATCCGGTGCGCTCATACGCTTCAGCACTTCATCGAGCGAAGTCCCGATCTGCTTCAACACGCGGGCGTCCGTCTCATCTTTCGGATCAATCGCCCGGACCTTCTTCCCGGTCGCGTAGAGGATGACATCGCTGAATGGCAGCTGGGTGAGGTCGTCTCCTTCCTGTAGCAACCATGGGATCAACGTGGCCGCTGGCGATTGGGGCGTCGGTGTTTGCGCATGCGCGGCTGCCGCGAGCGCGAAGATGCAGATGGCGCGTCTCACGAGATCTTCACTGAATCTTCCAGAATTGGCAGCACCGCAGCCAGCCCGCGCTCATCAGGCGCATGAACAACCATGAGCGGTTCACCGTGAGCGACCTCTTCCCCAACTTTCTTCAACTGGCTAAAACCCACCGCAAAATTAATTGCATCGCCAGCCTTCTGTCTGCCGCCGCCGAGCAAAACCGAGGCACGTCCGATCGTCTCCGCATCAACCGCCGCGATCGTGCCGTCGCGTGTTGCGCCTAACGAATGCTGAATTGGTGCGCGATGCACTTCGTCCATTCGTTCAAGCGCGTTCGCGTCGCCGTCCTGCGCCTCGACTAACGAGACAAATTTTTGCCATGCGCTGCCGTCTTTCAGTCGCGCGGCCAGTTGCTCGCGCGAGGTCGTCGACACCTTCGCCGCGAGGTCCAGGATCAACTCGATCAGGTCCTCAGGACCGCCGCCGTGCAGGATCTCGACGCATTCAGCGAATTCGAGTGCATTGCCGACCGCTCGTCCGAGTGGCTCATCCATCGGATTAAGGAGGTGCGACATCTGAACGCCCATCAGTTCGCCAACATCAGTCATCGCGCGGGCGAGTTGCTCTGCTTCCGCGCGCGTTTTCATGAACGCGCCGCGACCGAACTTCACGTCGAGCACGAGGCGATCGAGATTCTCCGCGAGCTTCTTGCTCATGATGCTCGCCACGATCAACGCCTGCGATGGCACCGTGCCCGTTACATCGCGCAATGCGTAGAGTTTCTTGTCGGCGGGACAGATGTCCGCCGTTTGTCCGATCATGAAAACGCCGATGCGCTCGAGTTGTTGCAACGCGCGCTGCTCATCGAGATTCACATTGAACCCGGGAATGCTCTCGAGCTTGTCCAGCGTGCCGCCGGTAATCCCGAGGCCGCGCCCGGAAATCATCGGCACCCACACATCATCGCAGGCGAGCAGGGGAGCGAGGACTAACGAGACCTTGTCGCCCACGCCGCCGGTCGAATGTTTGTCGATCTTCGGCGGCGAACCGGTGGGATACGCGAGCACGCGGCCGCTGC
>JBJMWV010000378.1:0-9592 GCA_045809985.1 Chthoniobacterales bacterium
CCGGCGCATCCTGATCATTCACGGTCACGAGCTCGACACCGTCGTGCAGAATGTGCGCTGGCTCGCGTTAGTCGGTGACATTGGCTACCAGTTCCTCCTCTCACTTAATCCGGCGATTAACGTTGTGCGCCGACTTTTCGGGCGCGGCTATTGGTCGCTGAGCGCTTATGCGAAGCAGCGGGTGAAGGACGCGGTTAACTTCATCGGCGAATTCGAGAAAGCGATCGTGCATTACACGGAACGCTTCGATGTCGATTCCGTGCTCTGCGGCCACATTCACAAGGCGTCGACCCGGCAGTTCGGCGCGGTCACTTACTACAACTGCGGCGACTGGGTAGAAACGTGCTCGGCGTTAGTCGAGACGGCGAGCGGGGAAATCGAGCTCGTCCATTTCCATGCAAATGACAGCCAAACAGAAGAACGGCAAAACGAACGGATCACCCGCCAGGCTGCTTGAGTCGGAGCTGATCAAGCTGCGACGCGAGCTGCGGGAAACGCTGCGTGTCTACAGTGCGCGGCTCGAAATTCAGCTCGCGCAGAGCGTCGCGGCCTTGAAGTCGAACGGCAGCATCGATGAGCTGCCGCGCGATCGCATTCATGCCTTGCGCGATCTCACGATCATGGTGCGGAAGCGCAGGGTGAAGCCGGAGAAAGGTCGCCGCAAAGATCTGCGCAAGATCGATTCGTTGATCAGCGATGTGCACACGTTTTTGCCTAACGAGCAATCGTGACACGCGGTCTGGTCCTCCTCCTGCTTTTGATCGCAAACGCGCGTGCGAGCGACATCGTGGTTAGCGTGCGGGACCAGGAGCTCGCACTGATCGGCGGCGGCAAGACGCTCGCGCGCTATCCGGTTTCGACCTCGAAATTCAGGAGCGGCGATGGCGTCGGCACGTATCGCACACCGCTCGGCACGCTTTACGTGAGCGAGAAAGTTGGCGATCGCCTGCCGCTCGGCGCGGTGATTAAGAGTCGCGCCGCGACTGGCGAAGTTGTGGTGCCGAATGCGCCCGGCCGCGACACGATCGTGTCGCGCGTGCTGTGGTTGCGCGGCAAGGAAGACCAGAACCGGAACGCGCGTGAGCGTTGCATCTACATCCACGGCACCGCCGAAGAGCGGCGCGTCGGCAAGCCAGCGAGCTTCGGCTGTATCCGGATGAAATCGAAAGACGTGATCGCGCTCTACGACCGCGTCCACATCGGGACGCCGGTAACAATTTCGCCGAAGTCGCTGAGCGATTTTCTGCCGCCGGAGCAGCCGTCGCTTCTCGCGCGCCAGGATTGACGCGCTCGCGGCTTGCCGTCCCGCAAACTTGCTTCGTAGTCTGTTCGTCCCGCCGGGGATTGGCGGTTTCGAACGATGAGCTACGAGCTGCGCAGTGGAGAAGGTCTGGGAGAAGGAATTCGGCGGATTTGCCGCAAGCAAATCGCGCTCGCGATTGAGGCAAGCGAAGCTTCGCGCAGAGACGACGACTCGCCGGTGCATCGCACGCGCAAGCACCTGAAGAAGGCGCGCGCCGCACTGCGTCTGCTCGAGCGCGCCACGCCGCGATGCGAGTTCAAGATCGCTTGGCGCGAGCTCCGCGCCGCCGCGCACGTGATCTCCGACATCCGTGACGCGGAGGTACGCTTTCAGACAATCCAGCATCTCGGCGAACTGTTGCACATCGAAAAGGACGAAGTGATCGAGCGCGCGGAAGCATTCCTCGATCTGGAGTTGGAGAGCTTTCTCGCGGGCTTTTCGGATTGGAAAGAAGAGGTGGCGCAGCGCCTAACGACTGTCGACACGCTCATGAAAGGCTGGCCGGTCGAAAAATTGACCTGCAAAGATGCGCGTCGCACCGCGCAGCGGACCTACCGCCGCGGACGAGAGACGTTGCGCGAAGCGCGGCGAGCTCCGAGCAGCGACAACTTCCACACGTTCCGCAAACGCGCGAAGGAGCTGATGTATCAGGTGCGAATTCTCCGCCCGCTGCATCCATTGATCTTCAAGGAACTCCGTTCCGATCTGAAGGTTTTGACGGAGCATCTTGGGAGCGCGCACGATCTCGCGTTCCTCGAACAGCGTCTGATCAAGCGCACGCGCAAAGGTGACGACGATCCCGCCGCGCACGCGCTCTCGGAACTGCTCGGTCTGCGCGAGAAAGAACTGCAACGCGCGGCTGCAGCGCTCAGCGAGCGCTTTTATGCGGAGAAGCCGAAGGCTTTCGCGAAGCGCATCTCCGGCTACTTCAGCGAATGGGAGGCAGATCTCGGTGGGCAGGTGGGCGCCGTGAAACAGATCGCGCGCGGCATGGTGCCGCTGAACGGGAGATGACATGCCTTCGCTTCGATTCGGTTGTCTGATCGCGGCCTTCGCGCTCGCGATGACTGTGCATGCGCACGAGCTGATTTCTCACGTCTCGCTCACCGGTTCGAAAGTGAGCCCGCCGACGAACTCGCCGGCGATCGGCTCGGCTACGATCACGATCGACTTCGATCTCTTCACCATGCGAGTGGAGGCAGAATTCAGCGGCCTTCAAGGCACCGTGACCTCCGCCCACATTCATGCCGCAACCGCGGAAGAGAATTCCGGGACAGCGGGTGCCGCAACCCAGTTGCCGACCTTCGAAGGCTTTCCCCCGGGTGTGACGAGCGGTGTCTACGATCACACGTTCGATCTGACCGATGCGGCTTCTTACAACCCGGATTTTATCACCGCGAACGGCGGCACAATTTCAACTGCGTCGAATGCATTCTTCGACGCGATCGCACTCGGCCGCGCATACCTGGATATCCATACGACCGCCTTTGGTGACGGCGAGATCCGCGGCTTCCTCATTGGTCCGAAGCGTACGATCACGCGTATCTCGGCTTCAGCCGACAGCGCCGTGCGGACGGTGACGATCGAAGGTTTCGTCGAACCTGCCGGAGCGACCATTCTGATCGAGCGATCTTCCGATCTGCAAAACTGGCAGACGGCAGGAGACGCCGTTTCGGATGATGCAACGGGCGAGTTCTCTGTCGAACTCACCGAACCTGTCACGCTCGAGAAACAATTCTATCGCGTGCTCGATCTGCTCGAACGCGCGCCGGACGGGCAGCGTTCACGCACAAAAGAGCGCGCGGATCAGCTCCGCTCCGGGACGAACGGCTGATGCCGGATGTCTTCCGCGGCCGCCGCGTAAACCGCATCTTCCGCGATGTTAGTGGCATGATCGCCGACCCGCTCAAAATGGCGCGCGATGAACATCAGGTTCAGGTAGCCGCGTAGTTGATCAGGATCTTCGGCCATGCGCACGATGAGCCGCTTGCTCGCGTTCGCGTTCATTTCGTCGAGGACTTTGTCCCGCGCCTTCAAGGTCCGCGCGAGGTCCACGTCTTCGCGGATGTAGGCTTCCACACTGTCCTTGAACATGCTCATCGCGTGAGCATGCATCGGCTCGATAAATGCCATCTCGGAGAGCTCAGGATGTCGGTTCAACTTGCGAGCTTTGCGCGCGATGTTCACTGCCTGGTCCGCCATGCGCTCGAGGTTGCTGCTCAACTTCATCGCGGAAACGACGCGGCGCAGATCGGACGCGACCGGCTGAAAACGCAGGAGCAGATCGACGCCATCCTTGTCCACGCTCTTCTCGAGCTGATCGATCTCTTCGTCGTCGGCAATCGCGAGAACGCAGAGTTCGTCATCGCGATTGAGCAGGCCGTTCATCGCCCGTTCGAGGCTACGCTCGGTCAGGCTCGACATCATGAGCACGTTGTTGCGCAACGAGCTGAGCGCTTCGTCGAACGTTCCGAGAATGTGATTGTGCGCAATCAACCGAACCTCCCGGTGATGTAGTCTTCCGTCTGCCGCTGCGTGGGATTGCTGAACATCTTGCGCGTGTCGCTGAACTCGATCAGCCGTCCGAGATAAAAGAACGCGCAGACGTCGGAGACGCGGCCGGCCTGCTGCATGTTGTGCGTCACGATCACTATCGTGTACTTCGTTTTCAGGTGGTGGATCAGTTCTTCGACTTTTGCGGTCGCGATCGGATCGAGCGCGGAGCAGGGCTCGTCCATCAGAATGATGTCGGGCTCGACCGCGAGCGCACGCGCGATGCAGAGCCGCTGTTGTTGTCCGCCAGATAACCCGTAGCCGCTCACGTGGAGGCGGTCTTTCACTTCGTCCCACAACGCGGCGGAGCGCAGGCTTTTCTCCACCGCTTCATCAATCGCCGCGCGTTTCGTGATCCCGGCAATCCGCAGCCCATAAGCAATGTTGTCGTAAATCGATTTCGGGAATGGATTCGATTTCTGAAAGACCATTCCGACGTTTCGCCGCAGGTCGACCACGTCGATCCGCGAGTCATTGATGTCGATCCCTTCGATTCTGATCGATCCTTTCGTGATCCGCGCGCCTTCGACGAGATCGTTCATGCGGTTCAGGCAGCGCAGGAGTGTCGTCTTGCCGCAACCGCTCGGTCCGATGAACGCGGTCACCGCGCGCGCTGGAACTTCCAGCGAGATGTCGTGCAGCACCTGATTGGTGCCGTAGGCAAAATCGACATCCTCGATGGAGATGATTCCCTTCTCGACGCGATCGTTCGGATAATCCTGCATCGCGCGCGATTTCGAAGCCTCGGGCATTTGGGTTGGGTTCACGGTCGGGGAGGGCATTTCCAATAAGTTCACCATGATAAACGACTCCTGCTTCTTTCCCGCAGCACCATCGAGGTGAGCGCGATCAGCATCACGACAACCAAGAACACGAGGGCAGCGCCGTATTGCACGCGCTCGGTGTACTCGTTCTGCGGGATCTTCGAACTGACAACGTAGATGTGGTAGGGCAGCGCCATCACGCCCTGAAAAACGAAATCGGTCGCGCGCTGCACCTGCCACGGCATCTCGTCGCGCATCGCGTAGGCCGCCGTGAACATGATCGGCGCCGTCTCGCCCGCGACGCGTGCGATGCCAAGGATGGAGGAAGTCAGGATGCCCGGCATCGCGTAGGGCAGCACGTTCGTGCGGATGGTCTGCCATTTGGTGGCACCGAGCGCGAGCGAGCCTTCGCGCAATCCCTGCGGAACGGCGCGCAGTGATTCTTCGCTCGCGGTGATGATCGAGGGAAGAATCATCAGCCCGAGCGTGAACCAGCCGGCGAGAAGCGAGACGTTCCAGCCGAAGAAGATCACGAACAGTCCGAAGCCGAAGAGTCCAAACACGATCGATGGGACGCCCGCGAGATTGAGAATCGCAATACGAGTAAGGCGAATAAAAGGACCGCCGCGCGCGTACTCACTGAGGTAAATCGCCGCGCTGATTCCGATAAAGAGCGCAACCGTCATCGAGCCGATGACGAGCAGCGCAGTACCGACAATGCACGGCCAGATTCCACCCGCCGAATACGCGACCGTCTGCGGCGCGACATCTGCACCCGGGTGCGCCGATTGCCACGAGCGAAACTGCTGATCGCCGAGCGTCATCTTCTGCCCTTCGTAGTCGAAGACGTAGAGCGTCTGTGGCCGCTGGGTGAGGAACTCGACGTTGATGAACGGCGCGTGCGACATGAAGAGGGTGCGCGAGCCTTTGATGCCGATATCGAGAAAGATGTAGCTCGCCGCTGCGATCACGACATACGTCGCGATGCGGAAGAGCCAGAACGCGGTGCGTTGCGCGATGCGGCTCCGAGTGGCGTTGGAGGAGCGCTGTTTCATCTAGCCGATGCTCATGCGATAGCGCGCGACGAGTCGTTGCGCGGCGTAGTTGATCAGGAGCGTAAGGGCGAAGAGAACAAGCCCGACCATGAACAAGGCGCGGTAATGAATGCTGCCGCGCACCACCTCGCCCATCTCCTGCGCGATGATGCCCGTCATGGTGTGCGCCGGTTGAAAGAATGCGCCGAGGCCTTCAGTGAAATCAGGAATCTGGATTCGATTTCCGGCGCAGAGCAGGACGACCATCGTCTCGCCAATGACGCGACCCAGGCCGAGGAGAATCGCGGAGACGATGCCGGATAAAGAAGCGGGCACGAGCACGCGCAGAATGGTCTGAAAGCGATTCGCGCCGAGTGCGTAGGAGGCTTCCTTGAATCCGCGTGGCACGTTACGCAGCGCATCTTCCGAAAGCGTAAAGATGGTTGGGATAGCCATCAGCGCGAGGAGCGTTCCGGCGGTGAAGATGTTAAGCCGCTCGCTCAGCGGGAAGAAGCTGATCCAGCTCAGCCAATGTGATTCTGACGCGGCGCGGATCGCCTGGCCGACCACCGCAATTCCGAAAAAGCCGAGCACGACCGACGGAATCGCGGCGATGAATTCGATGTAGGGCTTGATGAATCTCTTCTCGTTAGGCGAAGCGACTTCACTCACGTAAATCGCCGACGCGACGCCGAACGGCACCGCCATCGCGAGCGCGACGACGGACACCAGCACCGACCCGACGAAAAGCGGGATGATGCCATACCAGTCCTGCCAGAAACTCGCTGTGACCCAGTCGCGTCCGAAGAGAAATGAAGTGATCGCGCGGTGCCACGCCACCGGTTTATCCGGAGACCAGGCGCGCAGCTCGGTCGCGCCATTCGTTAGGGCAGCGACGTAGTCACGCGCGCGTTGCTTCCATTTCTTCAAGCCATTCTGCGCCTGGACGTCCTGCAGTTTCGGCGAATTCGCGAGCAGCGTTTCGATTTGCGGACGCATCGTCGTCGCGGCGGCTTCGAACTTCGCCGTGTTTTGCAGCAATTGCGCGAGCGCCTGCTGCTGCGGAACGGCGGCGACGTTGCCGGTCGGTTCGCCAGCCTCAAGCTTCTGGTCGATCGCGCCTGATTGCGCGGCGAGTTGCGCTTTCAACGTCGACGCCAGATCTCCCGCATCCGAGAGAACCCCATTCAACGGCTCAGCCGCATCGCTGAACGCGGTCGCGAATTCATCGAACGCCGCGAGCGAAGGATCCGCATCGCCGACGGCGCGTTGCTCCTTCAGCCGAACCGTGTTCAACCCACGCGAGAGCGCAGTGTGCGCTTCCGCGTAGGTGCGAATGATGTCGACGTATTCCTGACCGCTCTGCCGGTAGATTCGAATGTTGGTCAGGTTCTGCCCGAAAAATCCGAAGCCCTCGCGAAAGAGGAAAATCGTGATCAGCGCGAGGACGATGATGGCGACGAGCGCATTGCTCCCGAAGAAGACCTTAATCGCGTGATCGGCCGAGACGCGTTTCTCACTCGCGCGCTGCTTCTCAGCGAAACTGGGCGGCAGTTCGGCAACGGCTTCCATTCGGGCCAGTACGATGCCGCCGCCAAGCCGGAACCGCCAAATCCTTTAGTGTGACGATTCTGTGACGGCTTCGCGCTCTTCGTCCTCCGCCCTCACGAACTGGAAACGCTGCTGCGCGATGTCTTCAACCGTGGCGACCTGATCGAGTAACGGCGGCCGGATTGGGAATGTGACGGCAATGTTCGTTCCCTGACCTACTTCACTGTGCGCGTCGACGCTGCCGCCATGCAATTGCGCGATGTGTTTCACGATCGACAAGCCCAAGCCGGTTCCGCCGAGCTGGCGACTGCGCGCTTTGTCGGCGCGGTAAAAGCGCTCGAAGATTCGCGGCAGATCGCGCGTCGGAATGCCGATACCTTCATCGGCCACGGAGATACGGACGTTATCGCCGAGACGTTCCGCATGAACAGTGATGCGGCCTTCGGGTTGCGAATATTTCACCGCGTTATCGAGCAGGTTGTAGACGACTTCCTGCAAGCGATGTTCGTCCGCTGCGATTACCGGTAAATCATCCGGCGCTTCAAGCGATCGGCGCAGCAGCTTGTCGGTAAAGCGCTTTTCCCAATCGCGCAAAATGCTAGCGAGAAAGTCCGGCAGGTAGACCTCGGTGAAATCGAGTCGCGCGCCTGCGGATTCGAGCTGGGCCAGGCTCAAGATATCCTCCACGAGCAACGTGAGCCGATCAGCATGTCGATCCATCACTTCGAGGATGCGCACCAGCTCGTCCGTTGGCTGCTGCGGATCATCGAGCAACGTCTCGAGATAACCGCGGAAGATGGAGAGCGGCGTCCGTAGCTCGTGCGAAACGTTCGCGACGAAATCCTTTCGCATCTCCTCGACCTGCCGGATCTGCGTCACATCGCGGAACAGAACGACCGCACCGCGCGTGCTCGTGTTCGGATGATCGAACGGCACCGCGGTCACTTCGACGTCGCGCCGCGACTCTGTCCCGCGCGTCACCGTCATCACTTCGCTGCGCAGCTCGCCGCGCTCCAAGGCAGTTGCGATTGACCGATCGACCAATGCATTACGCACTGCTTCGAGCACCGAGACCCCCGGCCGCAGATCGGCGACCGCGAAGAGCTGGCGAAAACGCGGATTCACGAGGTGAATGCGCCGCTGCTCATCGACCACCGCGACACCGTCCGGCAACGCGCCGAGGATATTCTGCAAACCAGCGGAGCCTTCGGCAGCGGTGCGTTCGAGCTCGCGCTGTTTCGTCGCGAACTTCTCCAGCGTCAGTCCGATGTCGTTCGCGCGTTCGTTTGCAGTGATAAGAAATTTTCTCGGCGTTTCATTCACAACGATCGACTGCACGAGCTCATCGATCTCGCGCCACGGCTCAATCCAGCGGCGTCGAAAACGGAGCCAAAGCGCGACCGCAACAACAGCGACAAAAAGGCCGGCGAGGAGCCAGGTCACGGCTCAACCTTCACGAAGTCTGTAGCCAAATCCACGTACCGTCTCGATCGCGTCCGCCGCTTTGCCCAGCTTCTTGCGCAGGCGGCGCACGTGCGTGTCGACTGTCCGGGTATCAATCAGGCTTTCGTAACCCCAGACTTCATTGAGCAAACGATCGCGCGCCTGGACCCGGCCGCGCCGCAGCATCAGCATGCTGAGCAGTTTGAATTCGACACTCGTTAGGCGCAGGACCTTGCCGTTCACGGTCACGTGGTGACGCGCCGGGTCGACCGTAATCGGGCCCACCGTGAGCGGCTCCTCCACCACATCGCCTTTCCCGCGCCGCAAAATAGCCTTCACGCGCAGCACCATTTCGCGCGGACTGAAAGGCTTCGTCACATAGTCGTCCGCCCCGAATTCCAGCCCGACGATGCGATCGATCTCCTCCGCTTTCGCGGTCAACATGATGATCGGAATGTGTTTCGTCGCGTGATCGGTCTTCAAGATCTTGCAAACTTCGAGCCCCGGCATCTTCGGCAACATAAGGTCGAGAATGATCAGCGCGGGCGGATCTTCACGTGCCACGCGCAAACCAGTCGCGCCGTCGCCCGCGGTCGCGATCGTGAAGCCGTCGGCCTTGCGCAGGTTGATGCTCAACATATCGATCACGTCGGGCTCGTCCTCGATGATCAGGATTCGGTTGCTTGACGGGGCGGACATGAGGCATTCCTAGCTTTAGCGCATGCGTCAATATCACGATCTGCTCCGTCACGTACTGGAAAACGGCAGGCCACGGACAGATCGCACCGGCGTCGGGACGATTTCAGTGTTCGGCGCGCAGGCGCGCTTTGATTTGCGCGAAGGTTTTCCGCTCCTCACGACGAAGAAGCTGCATCTCAAGTCGATCATCTACGAGCTGCTCTGGTTTTTGCGTGGTGAAACCAACGTGCGCTACTTGCGCGACC
>JBJMWV010000379.1:0-3015 GCA_045809985.1 Chthoniobacterales bacterium
AAAGTATACTTATCTACCTGCGGCTTGATGTTGGTCCGTTTTACACCCTTGGCGGTGTTCAACGCCTCAACCTGGATCTCGTTATCGAAATGCCCGATGTTGCAGACTACCGCCTGGTCTTTCATCCGTGACATGTGCTCGAACGTGATCACGTCAATGTTGCCGGTGGTCGTGACGTAGATGTCGCCCCACCCGAGCGTGTCTTCGATCGTGGTGACCTGGTAGCCTTCCATCGCCGCCTGCAAGGCATTGATCGGGTCGACTTCAGTAATAACAACACGGGCGCCCTGGCCCCGGAGCGATTGAGCGCAGCCTTTGCCGACATCGCCGTAGCCGCAGACCACCGCGACCTTGCCGGCGATCATGACATCGAGGGCGCGGTTCAGCCCATCGACCAGCGAGTGACGGCAGCCGTAGAGATTATCAAACTTCGACTTGGTGACTGAATCGTTAACGTTAATTGCCGGGACAAGCAGCTGGTTCTGCTGCTGCATTTTGTAGAGGCGGTGAACGCCGGTCGTGGTCTCCTCCGAGACGCCGCGCCATTCCTTGACCAGCTCATGCCAACGGAACGGGTTCTCGTTTTTGATCTCCTTGAGCGCGTCTTTGATGACCTGCTCTTCGTGGTTCGATGACTCGGTGTTTACCCAATCGCTGCCTTCTTCGAGCTCGTAGCCTTTGTGAATGAAGAGGGTCACGTCGCCGCCGTCATCAACGACGAGCTGCGGGCCTTTACCGTCCGCGAATGAGATCGCCTGGTTGGTGCACCACCAATATTCCTCGAGGCTCTCGCCCTTCCACGCGAAGACCGGCACGCCGGCTTTCGCCATCGCCGCGGCGGCGTGGTCCTGAGTCGAGAAGATGTTGCACGAGCACCAGCGAACATCGGCGCCGAGGTCGACGAGTGTTTCGATGAGGACGGCGGTCTGCACCGTCATGTGCAGCGAGCCGGTCACCCGGACGCCATTGAGCGGCTTCGATGCGGAATGTTTTTTGCGCAGCGACATCAGGCCAGGCATTTCCTGCTCGGCGATGTCGATCTCGCGGCGGCCGAAATCGGCGAGGGAGATGTCGGCGACCTTGTAGTCGTTAGTCTTCTTGGGGGCTGTAGTGGTGGTGCTCATATATAATAGAGAGGTTGCTTAGCGGACGGCGGCTTTGAGTTCTTCGACTTTGTCGGTGCGTTCCCAAGTCAGATCGGGATCGTCTTTGCCGAAGTGGCCATAGTTGGTGGTCTTGCTGTAGATCGGGCGGAGCAGATCGAGCTGCTGAACGATGTCGGCCGGCTTGAAGCTGAAGACCTTCTTCACCGCCTGCTCGATCTTCTCTTCGTCGACAGTGTTCGTGAGGAAGGTGTTGATGTGCACGCTGACCGGCTGCGGATGTCCGATCGCGTAGGCGAACTGAATCTCTGCGCGACGCGCGAGCCCAGCAGCGACGATGTTCTTCGCAACCCAGCGGCCCATGTAAGCAGCGCTGCGGTCGACTTTGCTCGGATCTTTTCCGGAGAAAGCGCCGCCGCCGTGACGACCCATGCCGCCGTAGCTGTCGACGATGATCTTGCGGCCGGTGAGGCCGGTATCGCCCTGGGGCCCGCCGATCACGAAACGGCCGGTCGGGTTGATGAGGAACTCGGTGTCGTTCGTGATCATGTCAGCCGGGAGAACCTTGCGGATCACGTTCTCGATGCAGAATTCTTTGATGTCGCTGTGCTTCGCGTCAGCCGCGTGCTGCGTTGAGATGACAACGTTCGAGATGCCGACCGGCTTCAGATCTTCGTAAATCACCGAAACCTGCGACTTCGCATCCGGGCGGAGCCATTTGCACTCGCCGTTCTTGCGGATCCGAGTGAGTTCACGGCCGAGACGATGCGCATACATGATCGGCGCCGGCATGAGCTCGGGGGTCTCGTCGCTCGCGAAACCAAACATCAAACCCTGATCACCTGCGCCCTGCTCCGCGGTCTCTTTACCTTCCGCGGATGCCTGATCAACGCCCTGCGAAATGTCGGCCGATTGATCGGTAATGATGTTGCTGATGAAAACTTTGTTCGCGTGGAAGACGTCGTCGTCATGGACGTAACCGATCTCCTCGATCGCGCTGCGCACGATCGCATCGATGTTCAGGACGGAAGTGAGCGAGCGGCGCTCCTTCTTCAGCACCGGCACCGTGATCTCACCGCCGACCACGACGACGTTGCTCTTCGCATACGTCTCGCACGCCACGCGGCTGGTCGGATCGAGCTTCAAACACGCATCCAAGACTGCGTCCGAGATCGTGTCGCAAACTTTATCGGGGTGACCTTCTCCGACAGATTCAGATGAAAAGATGTAGCGACGAGCCATGAGCGAGTGAGATGCGGGTTAAGGTTAAACGAAGCGCATCACGGCTGATCATATTGACCAATCATGATGCGTAGATGTATCGTCACGCCGCCCGAAGATGTCGTCAACTTTAAATTTTCTCCGCCTCCTCGCTGACGAAACGCGCCTGCGTTTGCTCCTCCTTCTCGAGCAGGAAGAACTCTCCGTCGCGGAATTGCAGGACATTATGGGCATGGGCCAGTCGCGCATTTCGAGTCATCTCGCGCAGCTGAAACGCGCCGGCGTCGTGATCGATCGCCGCGCCGGAAAGAATGTTTATTACGCGCTGAACGAGACGAACGGCCAAAACGCGACCCGCGCAAAAGTGAGCGAGCTCACACGCACGCTCGCGCGCGAGCTGCCCGAGACCGCGCGCGACCGCACCGCGCTAAAAGTCGCGCTCCGGAAACGCCAGGATAAAGCTCGCGCCTACTTCGATGAGCTCGCCGGAAAGTTCGGCCGCAGCTATGTGCCGGGTCGTTCGTGGCAGGCGCTCGCGCACACATTGATCACGTTGTTGCCGGCGCAAGTCGTTGCCGATCTCGGCGCGGGCGAAGGCACGCTCTCGCAGTTGCTCGCAAAGACCGCGAAGAAGGTCATCGCAATCGATAACTCGCCGAAGATGGTCGAGTTCGGTGTTCAACTCGCGAAT
>JBJMWV010000380.1:0-4890 GCA_045809985.1 Chthoniobacterales bacterium
CACACAAACCCTACACAACAATCAACCTAACAACGCGAGCTGAAAGCAAGGCCAACCAGCAGGATGGAAAGAAGCGAAAGTCTGCGCCACATCCCAAACCTCAAAGCTAGAGTCGTGCGAGACTCGCGAGCACGACGTATTCGTTCCGGGCTACGGCGAAGCGAGAGTTGCGCGGTAGAAGCGGGAGCGGAAGGCGGCGGCGTTTGTATCCTGAAACAGAACCGAGCCGTTCGCACCTGTCTGCGCCGAGCCGAGACTGCTCCAGTTTACCAGGTTGGTTGAAGCTTCGATGGTGTAGACGGTGGCTGGCGCGGCGTTTAGTTGAAGCTGGAAGGCTCCACTCGACGCAAAACCTTTTCCCGTCAGAATCGCTGGAGTCAGCACGATCACGTAGTCGGCGACAACAGGATAATGATCGCTGCCCGTGAAGCTACTGCCGCTCCCGGTAAGGTTCAGGTCCGCATATACCGTTGCCGCGTTTGGCGTCGTGTTGCTCAGATCGTCGAGAGAATGGTTGCTCGCGACGGTCGCCGAACTGTTGCGAGGAGTCGTTCCGTTGTTGCCGAAAGTCTCGTAAGCGTAGCCAAACCGCACCGCAGGAAAGTTCGAGGTATCGTACGGGTCTGAAGTATCGGGTGCGAGCTGCACTCCGCCTTTATTATTGTAGGCGCCGAGCATCGGTGCATTCACCAGCTGAACGTCGAGCCGCGCGGTAAGTGCAGTAGTCGAGTCGGTGTAAAGGTAGCTAGCGTTGTCCGCGGTCACGTTGCCCCAGCTGCTCACAGTCGTCGGGATCACCTTCGAAGTAGGATCATAGGCCTGCGTCGGGTTCGTGTTAGCCCAGAACTGACTCTGATCGCTCCAGTCAACGGCGTCCGAAGTAACCTGGCCAGTCAAACACTTATAGGCATTTTCGCCGCTGCCTTTGAACAGGTTCCAGTCTCCCGAATAGATAATATGTGCGCCGGCCGGAAGGTTATACTTGGCGTCGCTGCGCACTTCCTGCGCCTCTGCGTAGCGCGCGTCACCGATCGTGTTATCGGTGGAGCTCCGGGCATGACTGACATAAAGGTAAAAGTCGTCAGCGGCTCCGTAGCCAATTGGTCTTATTTCGTAAACCAGCGGTGCACGAGTTACGCCGTTCGTTCCACCACCAGGAGAAAAGGCATCCCTGTAAGTCCCGTTAGCTTGTAACAGCACCGTCGTGCCGGTCTTGAGTGCACGGGCGGATACTACTTGCACGGTTTTCGTGTTGTAGATCAGCCCGTCTGCACCGCCGCCGGTACGTGGATCCGCGGTTGAATCCGCGGCGTACGTGCCCGCGCCGTAAATTGCGTTTAGCTGAGCAACAAGATTCGCCAGGCTGGTAGAAGTTAATTCCTCCAGGCCAAGGACGTCGACCGGCTGAGCATTTAGGCCCAAGTGGTGTAAGCCGATCGCCTGGATGACGGTCGGAAGGCTATGAGTCGGTCCGGTGATGTTGTTATCGCTACTCTGGTCATAGCAATCGATATTGTAGGAGACGACACGAAGCGTCTTTGCCGAAACCGTCGTCGCACCTAGGGCGATCGCGACCAACGCGAGCGAGCGATACCGGAATTTCATCCTCTGCTCTGGGGAGACGATTTGCGCGAGACCTGACTAGACGCGCGAGCCGCGCCGGCGCGGCGACGAATACTTCACCGGCTTCCGCTTAGGTTCGATCTTGCTGATCCCGGTGCCGTTCTTCACTTCCATGATTTGGTCACGCAACAGCGCAGCACGTTCGAACTCCAGGTTCTTCGAGGCGGTTTGCATCTCATCTTCGAGTTCGCGCAACAGCTCGGTCAGGTTGAAATCGCCACCTGCTTCCTGCACGACCGAGGCAGCGATCTCACGCCCGCGGAGAATCGTGTGCAAGCTTTCCTGCACCGCACGCCGTACGGTTTGTGGCGTGATGCCATGCTTCTCGTTGTACTCTACCTGCTTCGCGCGGCGGTATTCCGAAATGTTGATCAAGCCCTGCATGCTCCCCGTCACCTGATCGGCAAAAAGGACGACTTCGCCGTTGATGTGACGCGCGGCGCGCCCGGCGGTTTGGATGAGCGAAGTCTCGCTGCGCAAAAAGCCTTCTTTGTCGGCGTCGAGGATGCAGACTAACGACACCTCGGGCAGATCGAGACCTTCGCGGAGCAAATTGATGCCGACGAGAATGTCGAAGTCGGCGGCGCGTAATCCGCGCAGGATTTCCACGCGCTCAATCGTGTCGATATCACTGTGCAGATAACGCACACGCAGCCCGACATCACGCAGGTAATCGGAGAGATCTTCGGCGGTGCGTTTCGTTAGCGTCGTGACGAGCACGCGCTCCTGCTTCTCCACGCGCCCGCGGCAAAGCTCGATCGTCTCGTCGATCTGGTTCTTGAGCGGCTTGAGCGTGATCTTCGGATCGAGCAAACCAGTCGGGCGAATGATCTGCTCGACCACGAGCGGCGCGCCGGGCGTCGACGCGTCGAACTTCTCCGGCGGATCATCCGTCCGGCTAACGACTGCTTTCTGAGACTTGCCCGGCAGGATAAACGGCACCAGCTCGTCTTCGCCGATGCGGGCGCGTCTGTGCGGGAAGTAGCCGGTGTTGCCGACGATGCTGTTCTTGATCTCGAACTCAGCCGGCGTCGCACTCACGTAAACAAGCTGATTCGCGTTCCCCATGAACTCCTTGAAATCGAGCGGTCGGTTGTCGAGCGCGCTCGGTAATCGGAAGCCGTATTCGACCAGCACGGTCTTGCGCGATTTATCGCCTTCATACATGCCGCCGATTTGCGGAATGGTGGCGTGCGATTCATCGATCACGAGCAGGAAATCTTTCGGGAAGAAGTCGAGCAACGTGAACGGCTTCGATCCTGGCATTCGTCCGGAGAGATGCCGCGAGTAATTCTCGATGCCGTTGCAGAAGCCCATCTCCTGCAGCATCTCCAGATCGTATTCGGTGCGCATTTTCAGCCGCTGCGCTTCGAGGAGTTTGTGCTGCGACTCGAGCTCGACGATGCGGTGATCGAGCTCATTACGGATGGAAGCGAGTGCGCGATTCAGCTTATCCGCGGGCGTGACGAACTGCTTCGCGGGATAGAAGGTGATCATCGCCAGCCCTTCGTGCGCATGGCCGGTCAGCGGATCGAAGCGCGTGATCGCATCGATCTCATCGCCGAAGAACTCCAGCCGGATCGCCTCTTCATCCGCGGTCGCGGGATAGACTTCAACGACATCACCGCGCACCCGAAAACGACCGCGGGTGAAATTCATGTCGTTCCGTTCATACAGCATGTCGATCAGGCGGCTGAGGACAGCTTCACGCGTGATCTGTTGACCGCGTTTCACGGTCAGCAGCATGCGCAGGTAATCCTCCGGAGACGTCACGCCGTAGATGCACGACACACTCGCGACCACGATCGTGTCGCGGCGTGAAAGTAGCGCGCTGGTCGCCGACAAACGCAACCGTTCGATCTCTTCGTTGATCGACGAATCCTTCTCGATATAGGTGTCGCTCCGCGGGATGTAGGCTTCGGGCTGGTAGTAATCGAAATAGCTGACGAAGTATTCGACCGCATTGCGCGGGAAGAAGTTTTTGAACTCGGAGTAGAGCTGCGCCGCGAGCGTCTTGTTGTGCGAAATGATCAAGGTCGGCCGCTCGAGTTCCTTGATTACGTTCGCCATCGTGAACGTCTTCCCGGAGCCAGTGACGCCGAGCAGCGTCTGATGCCGATTGCCCGCCTCCAGCGACTTGGTCAGCTTCGCGATCGCCTGCCCCTGGTCGCCGCGCGGCTTGTAATTGCTCTCGAGCTGGAACGGCATCGCGCAACGTATCACGGAGCGGGCTCGATTGCCGCGAGTTTGCGCGGATAGTAGGTGCGTTGAACGGAACCATTGAAGAGGCAACGAAGGCGCGGAGTGAAGGCTCGCCTGACCGGTTGATCTATCGGGTGGAGCAGATCTTTCTCATCCATCGCGAGACGAATCGCCTCTTGTTGCATGTCGCTGATCCCGCCTACGGGGATGATTACCTCACCGTTCTGTCGCGAGTCGTCGCCTTCGCGCGGGAATACTTCTTTATCGGCGAGCAGACCGCGTTTGAGGAATTCTCTCTTGGCCTAACGAATGCATGGATCGCACTTGGCCCGCACGCCTACGTCGCGGCGGTGATCCGCGGCGCAGCGCCTGAGGAACTGCGGACCGACTTGCAGGACGCGCTCGCGACGATTCACGCCCAGTTCGGTGCGACGCTCGCCAATTTCACCGGTGATCCGTCGCCATTGTTGCCTGCGGGTTCACTAGTCGCCTCGTGCCTGCGTTCGGCTTACGAAGCGGCTCCCGAGGTGGCTCCGCGGGTTCGTTTCCGGATTCCTCGCGTCACCTGGCGCCCTCCACGTTTTCGCCCGCGCCTACCGCACGTCCGCCTCCATTTTTCGCGGCGCATCATGGCCGCAATCGCGGGACTCGTCCTGATTGTCGCCGCTCTCACCATCCGGCGGCGCGGGCAATGGACTGATTTTGTCGAACGCCTCTCTGGCGAGCCCGGCATCGTGGTCATGAATGCTGAGCGGCATGTTTTTGGGCAATCGAAGGTAGCGGGGCTCCGTGATCCGTTGTCGAAAGATCCCGAGCTAATTGCGCGCGAAGCGAAGCTGGATCCGGCGAAGATTCAGTTCCGGTGGGGAGATTACGTCGCCACCGATCCGGCAGTCGTCGAGCGGCGGTTTTTCGAGCGGTTTGGCCGCGTCGACGGCGCGCAGGTTGTTTTCGTCAATGGGCTCGTTCTGATCAGCGGTCGCGTGCCTAACGAGTGGATCGAGCGGGTCCGCCGTGAAGCCACAGAGGTCCCTGGCGTCATCGAAATCATCGAGCGCGATCTGA
>JBJMWV010000381.1:0-2840 GCA_045809985.1 Chthoniobacterales bacterium
CGCGCAGCGACTCACCGCGATTCAGCCGCCGAATGCGGAAGGTGAACGCGAATTGCAGCTGCATAAGCCATCGCGCTTCAGCATCAGCACCACGCCGGAAAAAGACGAGGGCGTCGCGCTCATCTCGGCCTTGCTCATGCTCATGGCAGGCGCGGTCTTGCTCATCGCGAGCCTAAATCTGGCCAACATGCTGCTCGCTCGCGGCACCGCGCGTTCAAAGGAAATCGCGCTGCGTCTCGCGATCGGCGCGTCGCGCTGGCGCATCGTCCGGCAGTTGCTCTGCGAAGGTTTGCTGCTCGCGATTCTCGGTGGCGTCGCCGGCCTGGCGGTGAGCGTTTGGTGCAACACGCTGCTGCTCCGCTCCTTCAGCGCGCTCCTCGGTGCGATGAGCTTCTCCTTCGCGGTCGATCTCAAGCCGGATGTGCTCGTGCTGACGGTGACATTTCTCTTCTGCGCGTTCGCGACGTTGCTCTTCAGCCTCGGGCCGGCGCTCAAGGCGACGCGCGCAGATTTGGTGAACGACTTGAAGCAGCAGGTTGGCGAACCAGCCTGCACCGGTCGTTTGAGCCGCTTCTTTGCGCCGCGACACATCTCGGTCATGGCGCAGATCGCGCTCTCGCTCATGCTGCTCTTCAGCGCGGGCTTGTTCCTGCGCGGGGCGATCGCGGCGAGCGGATTGAATCCCGGCTTTGATCCGAAAGGCGACCTCGTGACCGAGATGGACTTCTCGTTAGGCAACAAAGACGCGACCGAAGCGCGGCGTCTCGTTTTCGCGATGCTGCAGCGCGTGCGGGAACTGCCCGGCGTTCGCTCCGCCGCCGTCGGCACGATGCTGCCTTATGGCAACTTCACCAACACGCGCCGTGTGCTGCCGCTCCAGGCCGCCGCAAGTGATCCGAAAGCCCCGGACGCCGGTGCGGGCGTGCTCTTCACGGCGATCACCGCGAATTACTTCGACACCATCGGCGTGCACATCCTGCGCGGCCGCGATTTCACCCAGGCGGAAGTCGAGAACAAGGAAGGTCTGCGCGTGGTCATCATCGACGACGAACTGGCGAAGAAAATCTTCCCGAACGAGGACGCGCTCGGGCAGCATATCCGCTACACGCAGGCGCCGCGCGATGGTTCGCCTAACGATCTCGTGATCATCGGCATTGTGAACTCGCATCGTCACGATGTGCAAAGCGACATCCTCAATCGCCGCATCTTTGTGCCGTTCGCGCAGGCTTACAGCGGACAAATCTTCCTCCACACCTCGCTCGCAGCGAAAGACCCACGCGCGGTCGCAAACTTTATCCCGACGGTGCGGCAGACCTTGCGGAACATCGATCCGACTCTGCCGATCCTCAGCATCGCTCCCTACACCGACGTCATGGAAAAGAGCATCAGCCTATGGATCGTGCGCCTCGGCGCGGTCATGTTCGGCGTCTTCGGCGGGATCGCGCTCGTGCTCGCGGTGGTCGGCGTTTACGGGGTGAAGGCTTACTCCGTCGCGCGTCGCACGCGCGAGATCGGCATCCGCATGGCGCTCGGCGCAGATCGCGGGAGCGTCTTTGCATTGATCATGAAACAAGGCGCATTGCAGACCGGCGTCGCGATCACGCTCGGGGTCTTGCTCTCGTTAGGCGCAGGCCGCGTCCTCGCGCAGATGCTCTACAAAGTCAGCCCGGCCGACCCGATCTCACTGATCTCGGCGGCGTGCATGCTTGGCGTCGCGGCGCTGCTCGCGTGCTACGTCCCAGCGCGACGCGCCACCCGCGTCACGCCGATGACCGCGCTCCGCACCGAATAGCCTAACGAGTCTTATCGACCTTGCTCTCGATGTAGGCATTGACCTGCTGCTCGAGAATCTCGAGCGGCAGCGCGCCATTCTTGAGCACAACATCATGGAATTCGCGCTCGTCCCATTTGTGCGCGAGCTCTTGTTGCGCTTTCGCGCGTAGCTCCTGGATCTTGAGCATCCCGACCTTGTAAGCGCAGGCTTGCCCGGGCGAGACGACGTAACGCTCGATCTCGGCCGTGACTTCCTTCTCACCCATGCCGGTCTTCTCCAGCATGTAGGCGATCGCCTGTTCGCGCGTCCAGCGTTGCGCGTGAATGCCCGTATCGACAACGAGCCGCACGGCGCGGAAGAGCTCAGCCTGCAAACGTCCAAGATCGCCGAACGGATCCTTCTCGTACCAGCCGGCCTGCTTCGCCAGCCACTCGGTGTAAAGCGCCCAGCCTTCCATATAGGCGGTGAACGGAATCATCTTCCGGAATTGCGGGACGCCTTTCAGCTCCTGCGCGGTCGCGATTTGAAAATGATGACCGGGCACGCCTTCGTGATACGAGAGCGTCGGCATGGTCCAGCGCGGCAGCTCGCGCATGTCCCGCAGGTTCGCGTAGAAGATCCCCGGCCTCGTGCCGTCCATCGCCGGTCCTTCGTAGTAGGCTCCCGGCGCCGTCGCTTGTTTGAACTCCGGCACCGGTCGCACTTCGACCTTCGCCTTCGGGATCGTCATGAAGAGCTTCTTCGAATTCTCCAGCGCGTCGTTGATCAGGCGCGTGTATTCGGCGAGTCCGGCGTTGCGGCCGTTCTCGTCATTCGGAAATTGAAACTGCGGATCGGCGTTGAGCGCTGTGATTGCATCGCGGATCGGCTGACCGGCATAGCCATTCGCATCGAGCAGCGCGCGCATCTCGCCTTCGATTCGCGCAACCTCGGATAAGCCTAACGAGTGAATCTCGGCCGGATTCAACTTCGTCGTCGTGTTCTGGTGGAGCATGTAGGCGTAGTAGGCTTCGCCGTCGGGCAGCTTCCACACGCCATCGTCGGTCGTGGTCTTCGGCTGAAGCGC
>JBJMWV010000382.1:0-6140 GCA_045809985.1 Chthoniobacterales bacterium
CCGCGGATGTTCGCGAGGTCGAAGACGAGATCGTTGATCGGGTACTTCTCGTCTTCGAGCGCAGCGGCGATCGCGAGACCTTCGCCGCCCTGGAAGAAGGAGAACACGATGCCGCGCCGTGTTGGCGTTCCATCCTCTTCAACAAGCCCGAGTCTGCGCCACGCGTAAGCCGGCGATGGAGTGATCTGCACATTGAGATCGTGCTCGAGCTGATCGCAGCCGCGGCAAACAGTCGGCACCGCCTGACGTTCCGGCGGCGACTCGAGTGCGTGACCGTGACGATCAACGATCGCTTCGATTTCACAGCCGGAGAAATCGAGGCGCGCTGACACGGTGTTACCGCGCGTGACGAGATCGGAAACTTCACCACCGCCGGTGAACTCCGGCAGGCGCGGCAGGATGCTGGTCTCGAGATGCTCGCGCGTGAGCGCTTTGACGCCGACGATCTTGCGCAGCCATTTCACGAGCGCGAGCGCGTCTTCTTCAATGATGGTGGCGAGCGGAATCTCGCGGCCATAAACGCCGTGCTCGCGCAGCCGGCACAAGTTCCCGAAGCCGCGGCCATCGAGCATGCGCGGCAGCGTGAGCGCGCGAACCCAGCGCTCATTCTCGCGCACCAGCAATCGCCCTAACGAGACCGTCTTCGGCGCGCTCTTCGCTTCCCATTCGCCCGCCGAGTTGAGGATTTCGGCGACAGGTCGCCTAACGAATCGTGCGCGTTCCGCATCAACCCAGAGGCTGCATGGCCGTTCGCCCGTCGCGAGCGAATGCTCCGCGCCGAGCGGGATGGTTTGCGTGCTGAAGAGCGAGTGACTCAGCTCGATCGCCGCTGCGAATGGATTCTCGCCTCGATCCGCCGCGCCGCGCATCACGCTGATCAGGCTCGGCCAATCAACCTGCGTCGCGCGCTTCAACTGCTTCGGTCGCGCATCGCTCAGCCGCGGGACGTCCGGAACGTTGAGCACGTAGCCGGTTTCATCGAGCCCGCGTCGACCAGCGCGACCAAACATCTGCAGCAGCTCATCCGCCTGTACGTGCCGCTCGAAATTTCCCGCCATGTAGGATGTGCCGGTCACGAGCACCGAGCGCATCGAGAAGTTGATGCCAGCGGCGAGACCCATCGTCGCGACGACGACATTCAGCTGTCCCGCTTTCGCGAGCGGCTCGATCAACCCGGCGCGCGCGGCGTAGCTCAAGCCGCTGTGGTGGTAGGCAACGCGGCTACGCAGCAGCTTGGCGAGTCGCTTTCCAGCGAGTGCTTCCTGCGCAGGCGAGAGTTGCAGCGGATCGCGCAACGTCATCGCGGAGGCGATCGCCTGCGCGAGTTCTTCGCTGGTGTTGCGCCGCGGGGCGAAGACGAGAATCGGCGCAAGCTCCGCGCGCAAGGCGCGTCCGATCATGCGCGGCCAGAATCCCTTCGCGTTCATGAACTGCAAGTCGGAGACGTTGCGCAGATCGACTTCCTCGAGCGGCACCGGCCGTTCCTTATGTGAGATCAGCACCACATCGCGTCCGATCCGTTGCAGCCAGGCGACGATGTCCTGCGGATTACCGACACTTCCGCTGAGCAGGAGCAACTGCGTCTCTTTCGGCGCGAGCGCGAGGGTGAGCTCGTAATGCACCCCGCGCACCGGGTCGCCGATCATCTGATATTCGTCGACCACGAGCAGCTTCGGACCTTCGCGCCGAAGGAAGCGGGCGCGCTGCGTTTCGAGCGTCGCGACAATGACCTTCGCGTCGAGATTCAATGCGAGATCGCCGGTTGCGATGCCGACATCCCAACCGCGCGCACGCCATTCCGCGAGCTTGTCATTAGCCAAAGCGCGCGTCGGGACGGTGAAGATCGCCTGGCCGCGGAGCGACTGATAGAGCAGCTCGAAGATGTAGGTTTTGCCCGAGCCTGTCGGCGCCTGCACGACAACATCGCGTCCTTCGCGCAAGGCGCGGACCGCCTCCTGTTGCCACAGATCAGGGACAACAAGATTGATCTCGAGTCCGGCCGGCATCGGGCAAACTCGTGCGAAGAAGAAGCGCTTCAACCAAACAACGCTTTCCGCGGATTATCCGGTGGCGTTCGCAGTGAGCAAACGTATCATCCTCGCACGCATGAACGAATCGACGCCCACGATGGCGCCACGGTGCATCACGGGCGTAGCGGGGCTCGACGACATTCTCGGCGGCGGCCTGCCGTGTAACCGTCTCTATTTGATCGAAGGTCACCCGGGCACCGGCAAGACGACCTTCTCCCTCCACTTCCTTCTCGCCGGCGTCAGGAACGGCGAACGGGTTCTCTACATCACACTTTCCGAGACGCGCGAAGAACTCCTCGAGGTCGCGATGTCGCACGGCTGGAATCTCGACGGCATTGAGATCCTGGAGTTGTCCGCGATGGAAGCGCAGCTCTCGGCTTCCGCGCAGAACACGCTCTTCCATTCGTCCGAGGTCGAGCTAACCCAGACGACGCAGGTGTTTCTCGATACCATCGCGCGCGTGCAGCCGTCGCGCGTGGTCTTCGATTCGCTGTCCGAGTTCCGCTTGCTCGCGCAATCGCCTCTTCGCTATCGCCGGCAGATCCTAGCCTTGAAGCAGCACTTCATTGGCTTGAATTGCACGACCCTGCTTCTCGACGACGGCTCGGCCGAAGGTATTGATCCGCAGGTGCAAAGCCTCGCCCACGGTGTGATCGAGCTGGAGCAAGTTGCACCGGAGTACGGTTCGGATCGGCGTCGGCTGCGTGTCCTCAAGGTCCGCGGGAGCAAGTACCGCGGCGGCTATCACGATTTCGCGATTCAGACCGGCGGCATTGTGGTTTATCCACGTCTCGTAGCGTCCGAGCATCGGCGTGATTATGCGCACGAAAATGTCACCAGCGGCCTGGAAGGTCTCGATGCGCTTCTGGGCGGCGGCCTAACGAGAGGTACGAGCACGTTGTTCATCGGTCCGGCGGGGACGGGCAAATCAACCATCGGGTTGAAGTTCCTCATGCAAGCCGCAGAGCGTGGCGAGAAGGGCGTGCTCTATACCTTCGATGAGACAATCGGGACTGTGATGACGCGGGCGGACAATCTCGGCTTCAAGCTCCAAGCCTTCATCCGCAAGGGTCTCATCGAAGTGCATCAGATTGATCCAGCGGAAAAGTCTGCGGGTGAATTCGCCTTCCAAATTCGCCACGCGGTCGAGGAGAACAACGTTCGCATGCTCCTGATCGATAGCTTGAACGGCTACCTGCATTCGATGGGCGGCGAGCGCTCGCTCAGCCTACAAATGCACGAGCTCGTCACCTTCCTGAATCACCTGGGTGTGGTCTCCATGATGACGCTTGCGCCGCACGGAATGCTTGGTCCGATGCGACCGCCGGTCGACGTCACGTATCTGGCCGACACGGTGCTTGCCTTGCGCTACTACGAAGCCGATGGCGCGGTGCACAAGGCGATCTCCGTGATTAAAAAACGCACGGGCACGCATGAAGCGACCATTCGCGAAGTGGTGGTCGGTTATCGCCACATTACGATCGGACGTCCGCTGACTGACTTCCGCGGCATCTTCACCGGCACGCCGCAACCGGAACGTCCGGCGCGCAAATCCGGCGCGCGCGAAGATGAGCAGGCCTGAAAACGCAGGCTCGCCTGTTCTGATTCTTACGCCGGTCGGGCGTGATGCGAACCTCGCCGCCGAAGCGCTGGCCGAGGTTGGTTTCGAGAGTCACATTTGCTACTCGTTAGGCGAATTGGTCGACCGGCTGACCGATGAAGCGGGCGCCGTCCTGCTGGCGAAGGAAGCGCTTGTTGAAAACGATCTCGCGCGTTTTAAGGAACGCATCGCCGCGCAGCCGCCGTGGTCGGACTTGCCCCTGCTCGTCCTAACGCACAGCGGACACCTGGACGACGCCAGTGCGCGCCTGCTTAGCCTGCTCGGATCAGACGCAAACGTCACCCTGATCGAGCGCCCGATGCGCAGCAGCACGTTGATCAGCGCAGTACGCGTGGCATTGCGCGCGCGGCGCCGGCAGTACGAAGTCCGCGATTTGATTGAACAGCGCGAGACGGTGCTGACCAGCATCAGCGACGCCTTCTCCGCGATTAACCGCAACTGGTGTTACACCTACGTGAACGATCACGTCGCAGAGCTCGCGCGCCGGCCGAAAGAAGAATTGCTCGGACACGTGATCTGGGATGTGTTCCCCGAGCTGGTGAACACCGAGTTCTATAACGCCGCGCATCGAGCGATGGAGCAGCGCGAGCGGCAGCAGGCGGAAGTTTATCACGCATCGTGGCAGCGCTGGCTCGACACCCGCATTTATCCGACGAAGGACGGGATCGTTGTTTTCCGTGCCGACATCACGGATCGGAAACGCCAGGAACTACTCGCGCGTGAGGCCTCGCGGAAACTCGAAGAGAGCGAGGATCGGCTGCGTCTCGCGACCGAAGCCGCGGCGATCGGCACTTTCGATTATTACCCCCTCACCGGTGAGCTGCGGTTGTCCGATCGCGCGAAGGAACTGTTCGGGATTTCCCCCGAAACCGAAGTAGCCTACGAGACTTACATCCAGGCAATTCATCCCGAAGATCGCCACATCGCCCGCGAAACGCTTGAACGCGTTCAGCAGCCCGGCAGCGACGCGCACTACACCATTGAGTATCGCGTGATCGGAATTTCGGATGGTCGTGAGCGCTGGATCGCAGTGGGCGGCCGTGTTGTCCTCGATGAAAATAGCCGTGCGACGCGCTTCATCGGCACGCTCCTCGACATTACGGAGCGAAAGAATTTCGAGATGGCGTTGCAGCGCGCGAAGCACGACGCCGAAGCTGCGAATCGCGCGAAGGACCAATTCCTCGCCATGCTTTCGCACGAACTGCGCACGCCGCTCACGCCGGTCTTGATGACCATCGCCTCGCTGCGCCGCGATCCTGATATCGCCGAACATCTGCGCGGCGATCTCGAAGTCCTGCAGCGCAACGTCGAGCTCGAAGCGCTCCTGATCGATGACTTGTTAGACCTGACCCGCATCGCGCACGGCAAACTCGAGCTGCACTACGACGCGGTTGATCTGCATGCGTCGCTCGATCATGCGCTGAGTATTTCCGCGCCCGAGCTGGAAGCGAAGAAGCTCAACGTGACGCGTCGATTCGAAGCGACTGAGCATCATTCATGGGCGGATGGCGCGCGTTTGCAGCAGGTCTTTTGGAACCTGGTCAAGAACGCGGCCAAGTTCACCCCGCTCGGCGGCGCGATCGACCTCCACACCTGGAACGACGAGGCGCATCAGGTCATCGTGCAGATCACGGACACCGGGATCGGGATTGAGCCGGAATTGATGCCGCGAATCTTCGATGCGTTCGAGCAGGGCGGACGCAAAGTGACGAGCCAGTTCGGCGGCCTCGGCCTCGGCCTCGCGATTTCCAAGCGCGTCATCGACATGCTCGGCGGAAACATTGTTGCTACAAGTGAAGGACCGGATCGTGGTGCAACCTTTACGATCACGCTGAAAGCGATGGAGACCTCGCTGCTCGACGGCGCCGTCATTCCACCGCTCGAAGTAAGACCGCCTGCGCAGGTGACGATCCTGTTGGTGGAAGATCACGAAGACACCGCGCGCGTTTTGCGTCGCGTCCTCGAGCACGCCGGTTATTCCGTCGTGCACGCATCTACCGTCGCGCACGCGAAAGCGGACGCCGCGGCGCGAACGTTCGACATCGTCGTGAGCGATGTCGGTCTGCCGGATGGAACTGGGCTCGATCTAATGCGCGAGCTCAACGCGCAACATGGTTTGACCGGAATCGCCTTGAGCGGCTTCGGGATGGACGACGATCGGGCGGCGAGTGCGGCCGCGGGTTTCGCTGAACACCTCACTAAGCCAATCGATTGGCCCCAGCTGCGGAGTGCAATTGAGCGCCTGCTCGCGCGTCACAACGAGACGTCGCCGGCACAAGCCGCAGTTTCGTAATCGGTGACGATTTTCGAGCGTGGAACGTGCTACGTTCCGGTCCGTCGCCCGGCTCTTCGCGCGAGACCAAAACACACATGAATTTTTTCCGTTTTGCTTCCATGCCGCTGCCGCCGAAACCGCCGCTCCGGCCGCCCGCGCCGCCGATCTTGCGAAGGAATGGTGCGTACGCTCCACGTCTCAACCATCGCGTTTC
>JBJMWV010000383.1:0-3050 GCA_045809985.1 Chthoniobacterales bacterium
GCCCGCCGCCGTAACCGCACAGCGTCCCATCCGCGCGAATGACGCGATGGCAGGGGATGATGAGGCAGAGCATGTTCGTGCCGTTCGCGCGACCAACCGCGCGGCGCGCGCCCGGAATTTTCAGTCACTCAGCCATCCACGAGTAGGAGCGCGTCTCCGCCGGTGGAATTGAGCAAAGCAGCTTCCAGGTGCGCTGTTGAAACTCAGAGCCGACCGGCGCGATCGGCGTCGCGAAGGTGAGGCTTCGTCCAGCGAAGTAATCATCCAATTCGCGCCGGATCTGCTGCAGATAGCGATGCTCGCCCGGCACGATCGAGCGATGCAAGCGTTGCCGGAGCAACTTCAATTCGCGCTCCGTCGCGCGGCGATCCGCGAACTCCAACAGCCGCAATCCTTCATCATCCGCGACTGCGATCATCACGCCGAGCGGCGTCTCGATTCGTTCGGCGAACATGCAGCCGTGCTGCTTCGCATCGGTCGGCGCTTCGCCAAAGATGCGCACGAATGCTTCGCGAAACCCGCTCGCCGATTCGAACCCGCTTTCGCTTTGCGCTTCATCGACACGCGCGCCGCTGCGCACTTCGCGCAGCGCGAGTCCCATGCGTCGAGCGCGGTGATACGCCTGAAACGTCATGCCGTAATGGCGCTTGAACTGCCGCCGCGCGGTCGATGGATCAATCGCGAGATCGCGCAGTTCTTTTTCCGTGATCCGTCCGCCGGGAGCTTTCTCAACTTCCGCGCGCAAACGCTCGATCAATGCCGGCGGCCGTTTTGCCGGATCCATCGGCTGGCAGCGCAGACACGGACGGTAGCCGCCAAGCAATGCATCCGACGAGTTCGAGAAGAATTCTACATTCTGCGGGTGCGGTTTCTTCGCGCTGCAGGTTGGTCGGCAGAAAATTCCCGTCGTCCGGATCCCCGCAACGAAGATGCCTTCGAAGGTTGAATCCCGATCGCGCAGCGCGCGGTACATTGTGTCAGGAGGAGGAAGCAGTTCCATGATTCAGGCCCGTTCGACTTTGAATGTATAGCAGCCGTGCGTCGCACTGCGCACGTGCAGAAAACGCACCTGCGGATCTTCGAGCAAACGCGCCGCCGTCTGTTCCGGCGCGCCGTTTGCGACCTCGGCGGCGGCAATTTCGTCCGCTTGATTGTAAGCGCGGATCACGCGCCCATTTCGGAGATCGGCGGGGAACTCGTTAGGCGAATCGTAACGCGTACAGGACTCCGCATGAACAAAGATCGGACCGCTCTCAGCGTAGGGACGATCAGCCGCAATTGATTGATAAGGAAACAAGATGACGCGCTCGCCCTTCTTTGCCCAGGTGAGGCAATGACGACATGGCGCGCTGCGTTCTGATTCTACAACGCTGACTCGATGGTCTGTCGCGCCATCATCTGCTGTCCGCCGCGCGTTCTCCGCAATCGCCGACGGCAGTGCAACCACGCGGAAGTTGTTTGTTGTCATGTGCGCAGCTTGAGGCGACGCGGCACGTTACGCATCAGCGATAATCAGGCATCGAATTCTGAACAACTCGTCAGGCAACGCCGTCCGGCGGAATCGTTTCCGGCACTTCGGCGGGAACGGGAGTCGCGTTTCCCATCTCCGGTTGCTCGATGCGCGTTGACAGCAGCATTGCGCTGAACAAGAGCGCCGCGCCAAGGAAATAGGGCGCACCCGGCAAATGGAAGGAATGCTGCGGGTTGATGAACCACGCGTAGGTCCACGAGAATAAGCCCGGACCGATGAGGAAGCCGAGTGAGCGCAAGCTTCCGATCGCGCCTTGCAACTCGCCTTGCTCGCGCTGATCCACGCGATGCGTCATCATGCTTTGCGCGGCAGGCATCGAGATGTTCCAGAGCGAGATGATCGGGACCGACGCGAGAAACATCGCGCCGTTTCGCGAGATCCCGGCGAGGAACATGCCGATCGCGCCGCAGCATTGTCCGATGTAGAGCGTGCGGCGTTCGCCAACCCACTTCACCATGCGCGCGGTGAGTCCGCCGGAGATCGCGGCCGTGCACACGCCCACCAGCGCGAGTGAAAGCCCGATCATTCCGGGCGACCATGCGTAGCGATAGATCGCGTAAAGCGCCCAAACCGTGAACGCATTGTGCGCGAGGTAGGCGAGGAACTGGATCGTCGCGAGCCGCCAAAGCTCGTGATGCGAACGCAACAGCGTGAGCGAGCCGAGCGGATTCGCGCGCGCGAGCGTGAATTCTTTTCGGCGATCTTCGGCGAGTGATTCCGGCACGAAGAAGTAACCCCACACCCAGTTGGCGAGACTAAATCCAGCCGCGACCCAGAACGGCAGCCGCGGACTGATGTCGCCGAGCGGTCCACCGATCGCCGGTCCGAGCACGAAGCCAATACCGAACGCCACGCCGATCATGCCGAACGCACCGGCGCGTTTTTCCTTCGGCGTTACGTCTGCGATGTAAGCCATCGCGGTTGGCACGCTCGCGGAGGTGATGCCGGAAATGATGCGGCCGAGAAATAACCAGGGCAGCGTCGGAGCCATGGCCATCACGATGTAATCGAGACCCAGCCCGAGATTCGAAAGCAGGATGACGGGCCGACGCCCGTAGCGATCCGACAACACACCAAGCACCGGCGAAAAGAAGAACTGCATCGCGGCGAAGACGGTGCCGAAGACGCCGTTCCAATCCGCTGCGACCTTCATGTCGCCGCCGAGGAAATCGAGGATCAGCTTCGGAAGGACGGGCGCGATCAGCCCGACCGCGAGCATGTCGAGCGTGACGGTGACGAGAACGAAAATGACGGCAGCTTTGCGCCCGCGCATGGCATTCGAACTAGAACCGAATTGCGCAGCTGTAAACGATAGACATCAGCAGGTCCGCCGCCGTCGCGCTCCGCGTATCGAAGTTGATGAGACTTCAGAGCATTCTATTAGCTGCACTTCTCTTCACGGGCTGCGCGACCGCGAATCAGCCGCAAACAACCGCCGGCACGAGGCGGCACACGGCTGACATCGATCTCAGCGGAAATCCGCCGGAGAGTGCGCCCGGAATGAAGGCTGCGTTCTAGC
>JBJMWV010000384.1:0-2458 GCA_045809985.1 Chthoniobacterales bacterium
CGAAGACGCGCGCGACCTACACCATCTACACCGACAGCGGCGGCGCACTGCCGTCGTTCATCGCGAACAGCGGCAGCCGGATCGCGATTCGCAAGCTCTTCGAAGCGCTGCGCAAACAAGTTAAGGAACGGAAGTACGCGACGCCGGATTAGTATTCGTTAGGCTGGCCTCACGACGTGCGTTTGTCAGCGCGACAAAATTCGCTCAGCTTCGCATTGTGAAGGTTCAACTCGCGCTCAGCCTCGTTCTCGCTCTCACGCCGATCGCTCACGGCGCAGACTCGGGTGTCACTCAAATTATCAACGGCACGGTGATCGATCCCGGTGCCGGCAAAGTGATGCCGAACACCACGATCACGCTCGAAGACGATCACATTGCGCAGGTCGGCGAAGCCGGAAAGAAGGACGGCGCGAAAATCATCGATGCGAAAGGGAAATTCATCCTGCCCGGTTACATCGACACGCACGTCCATTTCTTTCAGTCGGCTGATATCTTCACGCGGCCCGACGTGGTCGACCTAACGAGTGTTCGCTCGTATGCCGACGAGCGCGCGTGGATCGACCGCAACCTGCCGGACACGTTTGCGCGTTATCTGCGCAGTGGGATCACCAGCGTTGTCGATGTCGGCGGACCGCTCTGGAACTTCAAAGTACGCGAGACGGCGAACGCGACCGCGAAAGCTCCGCGCGTCGCGGCGGCGGGTCCGTTGATCTCGAGTGTGGCGCGGCCGCAGCTCGTGCTGAATGACGATCCGCCAATCGTGAAGATCGATACGCCGGAGCAGGCACGCGAGTTCGTGCGCAAGCTCGCGCCGCACAATCCAGATTACGTCAAGATCTGGTACATCGTGCCACCGGCGGCCTCGCCGGCGCAGGCGGCGGATGCAGCAACGCCAGATGATTCAGTCGCACGGGCGGCGGTCTATCGGCCAGTCGTGCATGCGGTGGTCGAGGAAAGTCACGTGCGGAAGTTGCGCGTCGCTGTGCACGCGACTGAGCTCGAGGCCGCGCGCAACTCCGTTGAGGAAGGAGCGGACCTGCTCGTGCACAGCGTGAACGACAAGCCCGTCGACGAAGCATTCGTTAGGCTGGTAAAGGAGCACGGCACGATCCTGACGCCGACGCTCGTCGTCTTTGAGCGTTACGGCCGCACTTTCGCGAATCGCCTGAACCTCACGCCGGAAGAGAAGGCGTGGGGCAATCCGGAAGTGATCGCGAGCCTCGATGTGACAAAGCTGCCGCCGGACAAAGTGCCGGATCGCATCAAGAAGGCGATGGCCGGTCCGGACGCGATGCTGAGCAATATCCAGAAGACCTACGACGTCGCGTTGAAGAATCTGAAGACGCTGGAGGACGCGGGCATCACGATCGCGGCCGGCACGGATGCGGGAAACATCGGAACGATTCACGGCCCGTCGCTTTTCCGCGAGTTTCAGCTCATGAAAGAAGCTGGCCTAACGAGTATGCAAATCCTGCAGAGCACGACGGTGAACGCAGCAAAGACATTTGGCGGCGAAACGGGCGAGAAGATCGGCTCGATCGCTCCCGGCAAGCTCGCCGACTTGGTCATCCTGAATTCGAATCCGGTCGATGACATCGCGCACACGTCTGACATCCAGACGGTGATCAAAGATGGCGTCGCCTACTCGCCTAACGATTTGCTGCCGGCGCGTTGAGCTAGCGCTGACACGTCGGACACCAGGCCGTGGTCCGGCCACCGATGGTAGCGCGCTTGAGCGGCGTCTTGTGACGCGGGCAAACGCCTTTCGCGTTCCAGCGTTCGTGAATCAGCCATGTCTTCGGCAAATCCGAATCATCATGGCCGACGATGCGCAACGCTTCTCGCGAAACGAAGCGAGTGGCGCGGCGTAGCGCGGTGCGCTCTTGCGCCTTTAGTTTCTCGACGCGCCGATTCGGAACCACGTGCGCGCGCCAGAGAATCTCGTCCGCCATCCAGTTGCCAATTCCCGGGAAACCGCTTTGCAACAGGAGCACGGCTTTCACCGGCGCACGGCGGTGACGCGCGAGGAAGTCGTCGAAGTACTCGCTCGTGAACTCCGGCGAACCGATTTCCGGCGCGGCGCTCCACCAATCGGGCCGCGATTTGCCGTGGTGAAAACGGGCGCGCCCGAACTGGCGCGGATCGCGCAGGACGAGCGTCTGCTTCGATTGTCGCAGCACTAGGTGATCGTGCTTCGCTGCGCGGAAACCCGGCGGCTCCATTCGCATGCTCCCGCTCATTCCGAGATGAATGCCTAACGAGTTGTCGCCGCCGAAGCGAAACAGCATCTGCTTGCCGCGCGCAACCGAGCTGACCAATCGCCGGCCCGTCAATTGCCGCTTCAGCTCGCGCGTGTCCGTGCCGCGAAAGATCCGCTTCGTTGCGTGGAGTTCGACCGCGATGATGTTCGCGCCAATGCCCGCATCCCAGCGTTTGCGCGCGTATTCAACCTCGGCCA
>JBJMWV010000385.1:0-8043 GCA_045809985.1 Chthoniobacterales bacterium
ATTAGCTTGCGACCATTCGGCAGGTCGACGTAAGCCGCATCGTGGCGCACTTCACTGGAGTCGCCTTCTTTTGACCAGAGCTTCGTGCCGCGCGGCATAGACTCGCCCAGGAAGTCTTTGACCTGGTTTTCGTCCGGGCGCGGCGGATCGAGCGGGCGTTCGAGGAGACTAAGCATGGCTTCGGAAGCTTCGCGTGAAACGGCGCGCTTCCGAACGATCCAGTAGAGGAGAGAAGCGACGGAGTTGGCGCTGGCGCGGTTGCGGTTCTCTTTGTTGCTGCCTAACAACTGCATCTCACGGCCATACGGCGCGAAGCTCCAAGGCTTCATCATCGCGCTGATGTCGTAGCCGAGGGACGCGAAGTAGTCGTTGATCGTGCGGCGGCGGGCGATGAAATCCTCGAGTGCTTCGCCTTCCAGCTCGGGGCCGGCGGTGGTCTTGGTCAGGATGTCGACGAGGTAGGCCGCGGCGTCGTTATCGGAGACGTGGATCATCTCGCGCAGGGCGCGGTCGATCTCGGGCGAATGTTTCCCCTGCTGGAAAATCGCGACCATGAAGAAGAGCTTAATGACCGAGGCGGGATAGAAGGGCGCGTCGCCGTGGTAGTCGGCCCGGATAGGAGTTTCTCCATTGGTCACGTCGATAATGCTGAGGGCGAGGTTTTCCGGCGTGAGCTGCGGGAACTCCTTCATCGCCGCTTCGGCCGTTTGGGTAAGCGCGATGCCTAACGAGTCGTCTTTGGGAAGAGCCTGAAACTCGCGGAAGTCCGCCCGGCACACCGCGGGAACGGCGTACAAGCAGCAGAGGAGAAGTTTGAATTTGGAAGCCAGAAGACCAGAAAGTTCGGACGGGTATCGCTGCCGCACTGAAGCTCGAACAGATTACTCCATTTCTGGCTTGGTGATTTTCAAATTCTAATTTCCGCTTCTACGAGAAGCGGTCTTCCGTCCAGGGATCGGCCGTGTTGCTGTAGCCGCGCACTTCCCAGAAGCCGGGTTTGTCCTGCGCGCTGAATTCAATCGAGCGGATGAACTTTGCGCCCTTCCAGGCGTAGAGCTTCGGGATGATGACCCGCGCGGGTCCGCCGTGATCGCGCGGGAGCGGTTGGCCGTCGTACTTCGTCGCGATGAGGACGTCGTCGTCCATGACGTCTTCGATGCGGACGTTTGTGGTGTAGCCGTCGTAGCTGGCGAAGAGGACGTGCTTCGCTTCGGGCTTTGGCCTAACGAGTTCTGCGAGGGTGAAGAAGGCGACGCCGTTCCACTTCACGTCGTACTTGCTCCAGGTGGTGACGCAGTGGAAGTCGCTCACGTCTTCGAACTGCGGGAGCGCGTTGAATTCTTCCCACGTGAAGGCCTTCGGATTTTCGACCAGGCCGCCGACTTCGAGGCGCCATTCACTCAGCGGAATCTCGGGTTTAATTCCGAGATCAAGGACAGGAAAACCGGGGGTGAGATGTTGGCCCGGCGGCAGACGATTCTCCGAGCGGACGGTCGGCTTCGCTTTGCCGGCCATCTTGCGGGCGAAGCGCTCCTTTCGCTCAATGAAGCTGGGGTTGCTCACCGGAGAAATGAGACAGGGTTCCGAGGATAAACAAGGGGATCCACTGCGCCGCGATCGCGAGTCGTCAGACGGCTTGAACTCCTCGTATCACTTACTCGAAGCGAGCATCGCGTGAGCGCGCTCCAGGTTCTGCTGCGCGCTCGACAGGTCTGGTTTCAGTCGCAGAGCGGTTAAGAATGCGGGAATGCTTTCACCCGGGCGACCACTCTCGAGAAGTGCAAAACCAAGCCCGCTATGCGCCTCTGCGTTCTTCGGATTGAGCCGCACCGCCTCAATGAGCTCGGCTTCGGCCTCAATCATTCGATCCAGGCGGGTAAGCATAACGCCCAGGTTCGTCCGCGCGCTCGCATCTCGCGGGGCCAGGTCGCTGGCGTGGCGAAAGTGGACCAGAGCTTGTTCCCCTTCTCCCTGCTTGGCCAGGAGAAGGGCATACTGGGTGTGTGCCTGGACGGAATGAGGCACGCGCTTGATGGCGCGCTGAAAGTGCTCGCCGGCTTCGCGCGTTCGCCCCAGATCGGAAAGAGCTGCGCCTTTGCTAAGGAGTGCAGCGTGCGAATCTGGATCGGCGCGCAGCAACTTATCGAAATGCGGAAGGGCTTCTTCATGCCGCCCGCTGCGCGCGAGGACGCAACCGAGGTTGTATTCTATAGGTGGGTTTTCCGACGTATTAGCAAGGGTGTGACGGAAAAGCGTTTCGCTGTCGCGCCAGTAACCGAGCTGCCGTGCTGTGACGCAAGAAGCAGCTAATAAAACAACCGCTGCAGCGCCGGCCAGCGGTGCACGAGTTAGCTGCCAGACAGCAGCCAGATCAGCAACGCCAAAGACAACGGCAACGAACAGCCCGATCGAAGGTAAATAAGTGTAATGATCGGCCATGGCTTGTCCGCCCACCTGAACAACACCGATGACTGGAACAAGTGTTCCAAGAAACCAAAGCCAACCGACAATTAAGTAAGGGCGACTTCGCGCGAGAAACAGCCCGGCAGTGAGAGCAATCAGCAAAAGCAACGCGGCTATGACATGCGCCGCGGGTAAGCCATGGGTCGGAAAATAATAGTAAGCTGCGAGATGCGTTGGCCAGAAGATCGCCCCGATGTATTTCGCATACGAGACGATAGCGTTACTGAGACGTACCGAGAGCGGCGCTTCGCTGAAGGCCTCGAAGGCACCACCGCTTTTTTGAGACAGCATCGTCATGACGACAGAAGCTAGTACCAACCCGAAGAGCGGGAGTTTCTCGCGAAGTAAGGGCCACAAAGCCGCGATCCGCTCTTTCCATCTGACGGCACCATTTAACTGCAGGCGGCGCAAAGGCCAGAAGTCGAGTAAGAGCAAAAGAAAAGGCCACGTAACCAGCATCGACTTCGCCATTAGGCCGCAAGCTAACGTGAGGGCTACAAGGCCGAGACGAACCATCGAGCGCGCTTCGCTATAGCGCAGATAGCTCAGGAACGTGAGGAGGCCAAAGAATGCGGAAAGTGTGTCTTTCCGCTCGGACGCCCAGGCAACTGATTCCACGTGCAGAGGATGAAGCGCGAAGAGCGCAGCAACGATCGCGCTTCGCCACATGGCGCCGGTCGCGCGACGAAGTGCCAGGTAAAGAAGCAGTGTGTTCGCAATGTGGATGAGAACATTCACGGAGTGGTGCGCACCGGCGTTGAGACCAAAGAGCTGGCAGTCGAGCATATGCGAAAGCCAGGTAAGCGGATGCCAGTTTGCCGCGTGAAAGGTAGTAAACGCCCAGGCTAGGCCGCGCCACGACAGGCCTTCCGTGACGACGGGGTTACCTGTGATGTAGTGATTATCGTCGAGCAGGATGAACTCGTGACGCGTAACCGGGAGGTAGACTGCGACGGTGGCTAGAGCGAGACCGAAAAGAATCCAGAGATGTTCCGCCTTCGTCCCGCTCGACCAGAGCTTAACTGCAGGCAGCGACTCAGTGCTGGACTTACCCTCCGTGCTGCGACTGACGGAAGGCCCGGGCTTCTGCCTGGGGCGATGACCCACGGGTGCAGACTACACGCCGCGGCACCAGATATGCGATGAGAAACGAACACGCCGATACCGGCGCGCCGAACTCCCTCCCCAGAAAACCGACTGCTTCGCCTAGACGCGCGACTCGGAGCCGCTCAGAAGCTTGATCGCGTCGCGTAACTCAGCGGCGCGTTCGTAGCGTTCGCTTTGGATCGCAACTTCCATCTCGCGCTGCATGATCTCGAGCTTGGTTAACGGTCGCTTGGAGGAAACTTCTTCGAGCCATTCTTCCAGGAACGCGATCTCGGAACTTTTCTGTGCGAGCTCCGGGAAGTTTGAGTTCTGGAAGAACTCTTCGATCGCGTCGCGGCCACGCTCGATCTCGCTGATCGCGGCGCCGAACTTCCCTTCGCCGAGAAGAATCGAAGCTTTTGCGCGGGTGTTCATCATGAGCACGTAGGGCCGAAACTGCTGGAAGCTCCAGGCGAGCTCTTCGCGCTCGGTGTGGTCGGAGACAAATTCGAAGAGATCGAGGTTCCGCTGCGTGTCGCGAATCACGCCGGCGAAGTCGTTGATCTGAAACAGGCTGAGATAGCGGTGATAATACTGGATCCCCTCCTGCTGCAGCTCGTTGCATTGTTCGGGCGTGAGCTCGTAGCTCTCGCCTCGCCCTTCGGCGCGCGCGGCGCGGCGCTCGTGATACTGGAAGAGCGACTCACAATTGTGCGGACGGTTGCCATCGGGACGTCCGGTCATCTCCATCTGGAGCATGCCGAGATCGATGCGCAGCTGCAGTTTTTCGCGTCCGTCGAGGCCGAGAATCTTGCGCACTTTGATCGCGCCGGCTTCATGAGGCCATTCGTTCAGGAGCGTGTTGAGGTCGAGGCTCATGGCTATCGATGTTTGGTTATCTAGTCTCTAATTGTCAATCGCTGCTCAGGCGTAGTCTGGGCTTCAATAAGTCGTTCGCGCGGGAGCGATGCGCAGGTGCCGTGGGTCGCACATGAGACGTTCAGCGGTGCAACGATGTTCAATATATCACAAGCGCGGCGCGCTGCTACGGTTGAGTTGTCTTTGGCGCGTGCAGAAGCTGGACGGCTTCGCTAAGTAGCAGGCGTGGAGCAGGAGATCGACTTGTTCATTCGCTTCCTCGCGACGGAGCGCGGGCTTTCGGATAACTATCAACTCTCCACGCGACGGTCGTTAACTGAGTTCGCGACGTGGTGCGCGAAGAGGCGCGAGATTACCGATGTGCGCGAGGTGAAGTTGCCGCTGATCAGCGATTATCTCGCCGACTTGAAGAAGCGCGGCCTGGCAGCTTCGTCGATCAAGCTCGTGGTCGTGGCGCTGAAGATCTTCTTTCGGTTTCTGATCGCTAAGGCCCGGATCGAACGCGATCCGACGGAGACATTGAGTCTGCCGCGGATCGAGCGCTATCTGCCGGAGACATTGAACGAGCTTCAGGTCGAGCAGTTGATCGAAAGCATCAACACGGCTCATCCGCTCGGTCTGCGCGATCGCGCGATGCTCGAGTTGCTCTATGCGAGCGGGCTACGGATTTCCGAGCTGGCGAATGCGCGCCTCGAGAACTTCAACGCGGAGGAGCGGATCCTCCGCGTCACCGGCAAGGGCAACAAGACGCGGCTGGTGCCCGTGGGCGAGAAAGCCTGCGCCGCGCTCGCTGCTTACGTCTCTGCAGAACGGCCGCGACTCGTCAAACACAAGACCGGGAGCGAAGTTTTTCTTTCGGCGCGCGGCGGCAAACTAACGACCGCGCGCTGCTGGCAAATTGTGAAGGAGCGCGGACGCCATTCTGGTCTGGAAGCGAACGTCTATCCGCACCTGCTCCGCCACAGTTTCGC
This sequence comes from Chthoniobacterales bacterium, assembly GCA_045809985.1. GTDB lineage: Bacteria > Verrucomicrobiota > Verrucomicrobiia > Chthoniobacterales > UBA10450 > JACCTI01. The sequence goes on from JBJMWV010000385.1 coordinate 5,400, forward strand.
CACGCATCTGCTCAGTAATGGCGCCGATCTACGCATTATTCAGGAGATGCTCGGGCATGCGGACATTTCGACGACGCAGGTCTACACGCATGTCGATCAGCAACGCCTGAAGGCGGTGCATCGGAAGTTCCATCCGCGCGCGTGATTCGCTTCCCACTCGCGGCCGCGAACGAGCGCATTTAACATCCGCGCGATGAAGAAGCTTATCGTCGTCATTATCCTCGCTGCGGCGGTTGCATTTGCGGCGTGGCTCGGAATGCGGAGTGGTTCGCCGAAAATTTCGAGCACCACTGTGACTGCGCTTCTACCTCGGGAGACCGTCGGGTTCGTGCACGTGCCGGATGTGCGGGAGGCGCGCGCGCAGTGGCACAACTCGGAGCTCGACAAGCTTTGGCGCGAGCCGGCGGTGCAGGCGTTTCTCCAGAAGCCTCTCGCGCAAAATGACGCCGCCGGCGCGACGAGCCAGAAACTACAGCAGCTCGATCAACTCGGAATGCGGGACGCGTTTCTCGCAATGCTTCCCGCAGGCGAGGATCAGATGAAGTTCGTGGGCGGCTTTCGCTTCGACGGAAAAACGGAAGATGCGGAGCGGATCATCGGTGAATGGCGAAGCGCGCAAACAATCGCGCCACATGCGCAGCACCAGACGGTTTCCTATCAGCAGCACCAGATCGATGTCGCGACGGAAGGTGTGATCACCGTGGCGAGCGTTTATGATCGCGACTGGTTTTTTGCTGCGAACGACGTGCCCGCATTGCAGGCGTTACTCGATCGCGCTGATGGCCGGGTGAAGGACAGTGCGTCCACGCTGGGCGCGGATGACAACTTCGTCACTGCGTTCCGGCACATGCCGCGCCGCTATGTCACCTTCGGATACGCGCGACTGGATCGCTATTTCGATAAGCTCGCATCGATCACTGAAGAGAAGAGTCTGCGCGCGCGCGTCGAATTCCTGCGGAAGGTGCGTTGCGCGGCTGGCGCGATTGCGTTCGAGGACAGTCGAATGCGCGATGTGCTTTTCGTCGCGATGCCGAAAATTCCCGATCAGGGCGAACTCACGCGCTCTTCGCTCGCGATGACGAGCAGCGACTCGTTCCTTTACGCGGCGACGTTCCTCGACTTCCCCGATACACCTCCCGCGGGTGGAGCTGCTGCGACAGGATTTCTGCCGGGCCTCTCCGCTTCGGGCATCAGCGCAGCGGAATGGAAGAGCGCCTTCGGCCCGGAGCTCGGTGTGATTGGCGACTGGACCGCAAATGCCAGATTTCCGGGAGTGCTCCTGACGCTGCCGGTGAAAGATGCAGCAAAGGCCCGACAGCTTGTCCGCGCAGTGACTGTGGACGCAGGCGCTGATAAGGATTGGACGGCTTCCGAGAAAGGAGGAGTGGATTACTTCACGCAACCGCCGAGCAGTCCGATGTTGCCGATGGCTGCAACTGTCGCGGTCTCGGATCAACTGCTCGTTGCAGGACTTGATCGCGCTGCGGTCGAGAGCGCGATCACCCGAAAACCGGAGGGCTCGCCCCTGGCAAGCTCGCCGTTGTTCAAAACGGCGGAGAGACTCGTCCCAACGGCAAAGAACGCGTTCATCTTCCTCGATACGGCGTTGCTCTACACGCGCCTCGATGCGGCGATCCGGCCAATGTTGGTCATGGCCGCGGCGTTCATGCCCGTGGCAGTCGACACAATCGACGTCGGCAAAATTCCACCAGCCGAGGTTGTCACGAAGCATCTCAGTCCCTTGGTTCTCTCGCAGACCTACTCGACAGACGGCTACGTTACGGAATCGGCAGGGCCAGTTTCGATCGTGGAAGCAGCGGCAGGGGCAATTATCGCCGCCAGCGAGGGTCGCAACTTCTACCAGCATCAATTCTCCGGCCAGACTACGGGGAGGCCGGGCGCCGCGCCGGCGGCGTCACCGATAGGGTCGCCGTCGCCTACTCCTTAGGAATCGTGACCTATTGGCGCGGTTCAGCACTTCCGGGCGCGCCCGCTAATCCGCAGCCGTTGATCGCGTTGTGCTAATTTGAACTCGGCCGAGAAAACTGCTGCGAAAACCCAAGGATATGCTATCGTCACCGACCTTATGGCCATCCTGAAGAAAAACGCATTTTCCCGTCGAGTTCCTGATCTCGTGACCGAAGAGCTGGTCGCGGTGCTTTCCCGTCGCTCTTCTTTCGAATTCAAGCAACTTTTCGACATCGTGCACGAAAACCTCCGTGCCCGGAACGCCGCCAGCGGCGGTGAGGAAATGCTGCGCCTCCGCGCGTATGAGAAACTGCAGAACCTCGTTGCTCGCGGCGCGGTAAAGAAGGACGGCAAGAAATACAAAGGTCTCCCGGCAGCCCTCAAGCAGGCGATCCAGCCGCAGAACGGCCACATTCCGGGTCTCGCAGCGAAAGCCGCAGCGGCGGCGAAACCGGCTGCAGCCGCGACCAAGTAACGGCGCGATTCAGCGGAGAGCGCTGAATGATTCGCGATTACCTGCCGGTTCTGCTCCACATCCTAGTGGCGATTGGGTTCGCCGCGGGTGCGCTCATTACGAGCGTCATCCTCGGGAAGGCCGGCAAGCGTACGCGGATCAAAGACTCGGCCTATGAATGCGGCATGCTGCCGCAGGGTGAAGCGCAACCGCGCTTCAGCG
>JBJMWV010000386.1:0-4748 GCA_045809985.1 Chthoniobacterales bacterium
ATCCGTTCAGGACCGCATAGTTTTGCGCATAGATGATCCCGCCATTGGACGTGCGAAACGTTCCGCCGATCACTTCCTGATTGCTGGACGAGTTTACGGGTTGGACACTGGCGTGGCTGCCTGCTCCATCTGCGGAAATCACGCCGCCACCCGTTTGGTCCAGTGCTCCTTCCACCGAAACAATGCCGCCGTTCACCGCTTCGATCACTCCGTTGTTCTTTAGCGCACTGCCGAGCTCTGTCATGTAGAGCGAGTGACCAGGCACATCGCCGCGGATGGTTCCGTCATTGATCAGTGTTCCGGTGTAGCGGAAATCAACCGGTCCGTAGCCATGAATCAGATGACTACTGCCATTTCGCAGCGTTGCGCGATCGACCGTGATTTCAGCGAAGCCCGGATCTGTCAATTGTCCCGATTCCAAGCGTATCGACCCGGTTCCATCAACCGTGACGGTGCCGGACGCGTCGTTCACAAAGGCGAGTCCATTCCAGCCGGTGCCCGTCGGTCGAAGCGTAATCACGCCATTGTTCGTCAGCCGGCCCACGAACGTGACATTGTTGGGTGAGCCGCTGTTTACCGACCAGATCTCCACGTCGCCCTCGTTCGTGCAGCCGGTCAACGTGCCGAAAAACGCGCGAATGACGCCACCGTTTTCAGTCCGCAAAGTGCCGCCGGTGACACTCGCGCCTGGCGCAGGGGAACCCTGCTGGACAACGCTACCAGCACCGCTGGCGAGAATCGTTCCGCCTCCACGCTGGTCGATTCCGCCCCAGAGGAGAAGCGTCGCTCCGTTGCGCGCGACGATGATTCCATCGTTGCTCACCGGGACGACGGCCTCCGAGTCGATCGTTAGGGTCTGAGCAGGTTCGTTCGCCGCAATCGTTCCGCGGTTTACGAGGAGCGAATTGCCGGTCAGCCGTATCGTCCCGCGTCCGGAGATAGTGTGTTCGCCCTGTTGAATGGTCGTCCCCGAGTAGATGTAAATCTGACCGGGACTTTGCGTGCCGCGCGGCCCGTCACCCGCCAGTGCAATTGTCCCTTGGCCGAAGATGGTGGCACTCGAGCCGAAATTGACTGCACTCGCGGCACCAACCTGAATCAGACCCGCGTTCTTGATCGCGCCTGCAGCTCTGTCGAAGGTGATCAACCCTTTGGCGAGGAGCAAACTTGCATCACCGGCGAGCGAAAGGCTGCCCACCTCCACGGACGAGTGGAGTACGCACGGATGATCGATGCTCAACTGCACATCCGCCGCCGGTGAGTTCGGAACGATTGTCGGCAGCCAGTTGGAGGCGGTTTCCCAACTCCGGTCGCCAGTCATATCTGTCCAGACGGCGGGCTGCTGCGCACGAAGGACAGGCGCGGCTAAGATAAGCGCCGCATGCAGCAGCACGGCTTTTCGGAAACGAAACGGGGGGCGTCGCACCTAACTTTTATCGTGGCATGCGCTGGTATTGGTCGTGAGGGGGCGATCTCGAATTGGCCGAAAGCTGAGCTGATTCCGCACGAGAACCGGCGATCGTCGTCTGCTGCGACTTGGCGCTTGCTAAAGAAATCCCCGCTCGCTTTTCTTCTGCGACGCGATGCCCGGCGAATTCCTCGATCAGATCTTCGTTCGCGGAAAACAATGGCTGCTTCACTTCATCGCCGGCTGGCCGGATTGGCTCGTGCAGATCGTCTCGAGCCTGATCAACATCCTCGTTGTCATTCACGTTTTCCTCGCGCTCTTCGCGCTCATGTCGCTGCTCGAGCGGAAGATTCTCGCGCGAATCCAGAACCGCTACGGACCGAATCGCGTCGGTCCGTTCGGCCTCTTTCAGCCGGTCGCCGACGGCATCAAGATGTTGATCAAGGAAGACATCGTCCCGACGCACGCGGACAAGGTCACGCACTTCCTCGCGCCGATCATGATCGCGGCCGCGACCATCCTCGCGCTCGGCGTCATTCCTTACGGGCGCAACATGACGCCGTTCGCGATCGACGGCGGCATTCTGTTTTTCTTCGCGGTCGGCTCGGCAACTGAACTAGCGGTTTTCATGGCCGGGTGGGGGAGTAACAACAAGTTCTCGATGCTCGGCGCGATGCGCGCGATTGCGCAGATGGTCAGCTACGAACTGCCGCTGATCATCTCCGTGCTCCCGGTCGTGATGGTGGTCGGCTCGCTCTCAGCCGACGCGATCGTTGCGGCGCAAAGCAACTACTCGTTAGGCGGATTCGTTCCGCATTGGTTCGTCGTCACGCCGTGGGGATTCGCCGGCTTCCTCTTGTTCTTCGTCTCAGGCCTGGTGGAATCAAACCGTACGCCATTCGACGTGCCGGAAGGTGAATCGGAAATCGTCGCCGGTCATATGACTGAGTATTCGGGATTCAAATACGCCACCTTCTTCCTCGCGGAATACTTCGGCATGTTCGCGACCAGCGGACTCGCGGTGACGCTGTATCTCGGCGGCTGGAACGCGCCCTTCGCATTTCTGCAATTCATCCCGTCGTGGATCTGGTTCTTCGCCAAGCTCGGCGTGCTCCTCTTCGTCTTCATCTGGATCCGCGGAACGCTCCCGCGCATGCGCGTCGATCATGTAATGAACTTCGCGTGGAAGTTCATGTTGCCGATGGCGTTCGCCTGCATCCTCGCCGCGGCGGTCTGGCATTACCAAGCACGCGGCATCGCGGCCTGGCTCTGGTCGCTCGCAATCATCGCCGTCTTCTACTTCGCGCTTTCGCGCGTGGCCGGTGCGCAAAAGAGATTCGCGCCGCGTGTTTATCGCTTCGCTGAATGAACGCCGCCGCGCTCATCGTGATCGCGATCGTGACGCTCTCCGGCGCACTTGCGGCAGCGTTGTTGCGCAAACTCATTCACGCCGCGCTTTGTCTGGTCATCGCGTTCTTCGGCATCGCGGCGTTCTACTTCTGGTTAGGCGCGGAGTTCGTCGGCTTGGTGCAAGTCTTCGTCTACGTCGGTGCCGTCGCGGTACTGATCGTCTTCACGATTCTGCTCACGCGGCGTGAAAGCGAACCACACACCAGCTTCAACTGGGGCGGTGCACTTGTCGCCGTCGGTGTGTTCGCGGGACTGCTGTGGGCGATCTTGCGGAGCGGCCAAGTCGCCGTCACTGCGCCCGCGATCGAGCCAATCACCGTCCGCCGGATCGGTGAGATCTTGATGACCGATTACGTCTGGCCGCTGCAATGCGTCGGCCTTGTGCTTACTGCGGCGCTGCTCGGCGCGCTGGTGCTCGTGATGGAGGAGAAGCGATGACGCCGACGCTCCAGATCGTTCTGGTAATCTCCGCCGCACTGTTCTCGATCGGGTTGCTCGCGGCGCTCAGCCGCCGTCACGCGATCTTCATTCTCATCGGCATCGAGCTAATGCTCGCCGCGGCGAATCTGAACTTCGTGGCGTTCTGGCGCTTCGGTCCGCAGCCGCAAGCGCCGACGGGCGTGATGGTCGCGATCTTCGCTATCGCGATCGCCGCCGCTGAAGCTGCGGTCGGACTCGCGCTCGTCATCAGCGTTTATCGGCACTACCGCTCGACCAACGTCGATCGGCTCGATCAGCTCAAAGGATGACCTGGCGCACGGTTCCGAATCTCTGGCTGATTCCGGCGGTGCCGCTCGCCGCGTCGTTGATCATCCTGAGTCTGCACAAATCGCGACGCCCTGCCGCATCAACGATCGCGATCATCGGTCAGGTAATCGCGTTCCTGCTCGCGCTCATCTCGTTCGTTCCGACGCTCGCGACGCCAGGATTCCGCGGAGTTCACAACATCACCTGGTTCACCTTCGGCGATCAGGCCCTGCGCATCGGCTGGCTGCTCGATCCGCTTACCGCCGTCATGCTGTTGATGGTCACGTTCGTCGCGCTATGGATTTTCGTCTTCAGCGTCGGCTACATGGCGGAGGACGAGAACTACACCCGCTTCTTCGCATATCTCTCGTTCTTCACCGCCGCGATGCTCGGGGTGGTCATCGCGAACTCGCTGCTGCTTCTCTTCGTCTGCTGGGAATTGGTCGGCCTCGCGTCGTATCTGCTCATCGGATTCTGGATCGAACGACCGAGCGCTGCGGCAGCTGCGAAGAAGGCGTTCATCACTACGCGCATCGGTGACATCGGATTTTTTCTCGGGCTGCTCTGGCTCTACAAACAAACCGGAACCACGCTCTTCTTCGACAACGGCGCTGGTGCACTGGAAGCTGCCGGGCTCGCCGCGATCGGCGGAAGCGCGACGGCGATTGGGTTGCTCATCTTCTGCGGCGCAGTCGGTAAATCAGGACAATTCCCGCTCCACGTCTGGTTGCCCGATGCGATGGAAGGCCCAACGCCAGTCAGCGCGCTGATCCATGCCGCAACAATGGTCGCCGCCGGTGTGTTTCTCGTCGCGCGCGTCTATCCGATCTTCTCGTTAGGCGCGGTCCACGGTGTGACGCAATCGCTCACCGTCGTGGTGTGGATCGGCGTCATCACCGCGCTCATGGCGGCGCTCATCGCGATCGCGCAATTCGATATCAAACGCATTCTCGCCTACTCAACCGTCTCACAGCTTGGCCTGATGATGGTCTCGTTAGGCGTTGGCGGCGTTGCGGCCGGCATCATGCATTTAATCGCGCATGGCTTCTTCAAAGCGCTGCTCTTTCTCGGTGCGGGCTCAGTAATTCACGGCGCAGATCATGAGCAGGACATCCGCAAGATGGGCGCGCTGCGCGGCATCATGCCAGTGACGTTCGCGTCTTACGCGATCGGTATGATGGCG
>JBJMWV010000387.1:0-2542 GCA_045809985.1 Chthoniobacterales bacterium
GAGCGGCACGCGCCCGCGGCCGATGCTCAGGTTGCGCTCCACTCCGTAGAGATCCTGGATGCGCGCAGCGACCGTCGGTGAGCTGGATTCGCTGTAGGTGATCTTCGCCTTGCGCTCGTTAGGCAACACGATCCGCTCCGGCGCGAGCTGCTCGACAAGCTGTTGCTGCTGCGGCGTGAGCCACGACTTCACCGCACCCCAGACCGGCCGGTCCTTGATGTCTTTGTAGCCGAACGCGCCGCGACAAACCTCCTCGATCATGAGCAGCTTTTCCGCCTCGCCGATCGTCGGCATCTGCACTTCGGGGAACTTCGCCGCGATGAAGTTCACGCGCGTGATCCATTGCTCGACTGCGTTGTCCCAGTTCTTGAGCGGACACGTTCCCGCAACAACTTCATGCGCGAGCAATGCGGCCGCCTGATCTTCCGGCACGTCTGCCGCTTCGCTGCGCAAGACGAGATCTTGGAACGCCGTTTGTCGCCGGCCTGTGACGCGCCGCGTCGTTGAGTCGAATGCGACTTCGATGTTCTCGCGAAACGCTTCCGGGAACAGCTCGCGCAACCACTCCTCCTCGATCCGCGTGCAGAGCGTGAGCAGGACCTGTCGGTCCTTGTCGCTGCTCTCGATCTCGCGCACCTCCGACGCGACGAGCAACGGAGCGCGATGCACCACACTCTCGCGCGCCAGCACGCCGAGACGACCATGCACGAGCGCGCACCGCAGCGTCCCCTGATCAAGTCGCATCGCGACCTGATCCGGAAATCCGGCGAGCACGCAGCGTTGAATAGCGCCCGGCGCAGCTTCCGTCGGCTCGACATTTAACCCCTCGTCACGCGCGATCGCGATGAATTGCTCCCAAAGCTGCGCCGCCTCACGCGCAGCGGGCGCATTCACATACAGATTCGCGCAACGTCGCGAATCGAAGTTGTTCTTCTCCGCAAAACGAAAGGCGCGGGTCAGGATGAACAAATCGGAATCATCATCGCTGCCTAACAAGTCCTCGCGATCGTCGCGCGCTTGTTTCCCTTCAGGCCGACGCAGGATGTTGCGGCCTTGCGTCAGCGCGGCAATCAGCGCAATCGCGCGCACACAACGATGTTCCTCCGCCGCGAGCAGCATGCGCGCGTAACGCGGATGCACCGGGAACGCGAGCATGCGTCGGCCGAGCGGCGTGATCCTCCCCTCGCCCAGAGACAGCGCGCCCAGATCGCTCAGCAATTGCTCGGCGTGCATCAACGCACGCGAATCGGGCGGTTCGAGCCAGCGGAAGTTCGCCACGTCGTCGATCCCGCTGGCTTTCAACGTGAGGACGACTTCGGCGAGATCGAGCCGCTTCACTTCCGGCAGCTGCTGCGCGGCGCGATCGAGATGTTCGCGCTCCGTCCATAGCCGGAGACAGTGTCCCGGCGCAGTGCGTCCGGCGCGTCCGGCACGTTGATCCGCGGATGCGCGACTGATCTTCTCCACGAGCAACGTGTTGATCCCGCGCCGCGGATCGAATCGCGCGATTCGAGCCAGCCCGCTGTCGATCACCACGCGCACCCCTTCGATCGTGAGCGACGTCTCGGCGACGTTGGTGGCGATGATTGCTTTGCGTTTTTGGTACTGCCCGAGCGCGGCGTCCTGCTCCGCCGGTTGCAATTCGCCGTGCAACGGCAGCGGCACGAACTGCGAACTCACGCGCGAGGCGCGCACCGCCGAGAGCGTGCGGCCGATCTCGTACTTACCCGGCATGAAGATGAGCACGTCGCCTTCCGTGATCGGCGCCAGCCTAACGAGTTCATCTGCGGCGAGGTCCCAGATCGCGTATTCATCCAAGCGCGCGGGCTTCGGCAAATACTCAATCTTAACCGGATGTTGTCGGCCCGCCGAAGTCAGGACCTCGCAAGGCGCGAGAAACTTCTGCAAAGCCGGCGTGTCGAGCGTCGCCGACATAACGGCGATCTTCAGGTCGGGCCGCGTGGTTTCCTGCAAACGCAGCGCCCGCGCGAGCGTGATGTCGCCGTAGAGATGGCGCTCGTGAAATTCGTCGAAGAGAATCGCGGTGACGCCGCGCAGCTCCGGATCCTGGATTAGCTGGCGCAACAGAATGCCTTCCGTGACGAAGCGGATGCGCGTCTGCCTCGAGACGACATTTTCAAAGCGCACCTGATAACCGACCAACTCGCCGAGTTTTGCCTTCCGTTCCGCTGCGACGCGCGCGGCAAGCAACCGTGCGGCGATGCGACGCGGCTGAAGAATCACCACTTCGCCGTTCCGGAGCAGTCCGTGATCGAGAAGGATCTGCGGAACCTGCGTCGATTTTCCGGAGCCGGTCGGCGCCTGCAGAATCAGGCGCGGCTGCGCTTGCAACGCGCGCACGATCTCGCGTTCCAGTTCATAGATTGGAAGCTCGCGCGGGTTCATCGCGCGACACGTTCGCCGCGGGTGCGCGATTTTCTACGGCGAAAGCCGCTCGATGATCCAGCCGTCATTGTCGCGGCGATAGCGCAGGCGATCGTGCAGACGGTTGGTGCGCCCCTGCCAGAATTCGATCGAATCC
>JBJMWV010000388.1:0-10920 GCA_045809985.1 Chthoniobacterales bacterium
AAGCGCGGTTTTCACCGGCACCGGATTCGGCTCGATGAATAGATCTTTGAACAAACCGAGCAGACGGCGGTGCATGCGTTGCGCGGCTTGCACGTCGCCGTTGTCGAATGCGCGAACGAGCGCCGACACTTCGGCGGGCAATAGATTCGAAGCGACGCTCACCACGCCAACAGCGCCGACCGACATGAATGGCAGCGTGAGTCCATCATCGCCGCTCAGGATCGTGAATGCGTCAACGGTCGAGCGGCTCGCGACCGCATGCGCAAACATCGTCTGCATCAAGGAAGCGAGCGGCAGCGTCGATCGCGTAGCGGAATTACGCGGGCGCATGCCTGACGCGTTTACGATCCTCAGCGGCGATGATGGACTCACGCTACCATTCATGTCCGTCGGCGCAGTTGGCGTGGTGAGTGTCGCCTCGAATCTTTTGCCGGCGGAAGTTTCTGCGCTGGTTCGCGCATTCGACAACGGAGACGTGCAAGCCGCGCAACGCATGCACCGGCGTCTGCTCGGTTTGTTCAAAGATCTGTTCATCGAGCCTAACCCGGTTCCGGTGAAAACCGCGCTTCAATGGCGCGGTCTCATGTCGAGCGAAGTGCGTCTCCCGCTCTGCGAAATGAGCGAAGCGAATGCGGCCCGACTGCGCGGAACGCTCGACGCGTTCGAAAGCAGCAAAGAATGATTCGCGTTGCCCTGATCGGCGCAGCGGGACGAATGGGCCAGGCGATCAGCCGCGCGGTGCAGAATCCGGCAGACGTGCAGATCGCCGCGCAGATCGAAGTGGGAGACGCGCTCGACGACGACTCGTTACACGACTGCGACGTCGTGATCGATTTCAGCCACGCGGAAGCAACGGAGCGGAATTGCGCCGCAGCAGCGCGCACCGGCAAACCGCTCGTCATCGGCACGACCGGACAATCGCGCGAGCAATCGAAGTTCATCGGCGACGCCGCGGGAAAGATTCCTGTCGTTCTCGCCTCAAACTTCAGCGTCGGCGTTAACGCGCTCTTCTGGCTCACGCGAAAAGCGAGTGAGTTGCTCGGCGAAAATTTCGATCTCGAGATCGTCGAGACGCATCATCGTCTGAAGAAGGACGCGCCGAGTGGAACGGCGAAGCGTCTCGCGCAGATCCTTTGCGAGGAGCGCGGCCTGAATTTTGAAGCGGATGTCGCGCATGGTCGCGAAGGTTTGGTCGGCGAACGTCCAGCGACGCAAATCGGCATGCACGCGATCCGCGCCGGCGATGTGGTCGGTGACCACACGGTGATCTTCGCCGCACCGGGCGAACGCCTCGAGTTGAGCCACAAGGCCTCGAGCCGGGAGACATTCGCGGTCGGAGCATTGCGCGCGGCACGCTGGATCATCGGGCAGCCCGCGGGTCTCTATGACATGGAGGACGTGCTCGGGCTCTCCGAACACACCTGATGCGAGCAGCCATCGCGCTCGGTTCAAACCTCGGCGATCGCCGGGAGAACCTGAAGCGCGCACTGGAGCACATCAGGTCAATGGCGATGGCTCGGCCGCCGATTCTAGTCTCCTCGATCTACGAGACGGAGCCGGTCGACTGCGCGCCGGATGCGCCGCTGTTTCTAAATGCGGTGGTTGAAATTGATTATCTCGAGCAGCCGATGCATTTGCTCACCTGCCTGGGCGAGATCGAAGACTCGTTAGGCCGACCGCGCATTCATGACCGCAACGCGCCGCGCACGATCGATCTCGACCTCCTTTATTTCGGCAACGTGATGCTTTCGATCGTGCATCTGCAGCTGCCGCACCCGCGCATGTATCAACGGCGCTTTGTGCTCGAGCCACTGGCGGAGATTCGGCCGGATTTCGTGCCGGCCGGAAAGGCGCAAGATGTCGCGACGCTGCTCCGTAATCTGCCTGAGACGACTCCGTTGGTGCGCGTCGCGACTGAGTGGTAGCCTCTCGCCCAATGCAGGACTTCCGCGCCATGAAACGCCGCGGCGAAGCGATCACCGCGCTGACCGCGTACGATTATCCGACCGCGCGTCTGGTCGATGAAGCAGGCATCGACATCATCCTGGTTGGCGACTCGTTAGGCATGGTCGTGCTCGGGTATCAGGACACGACCGAAGTTACGGTCGACGAAATGGTGCATCACACCCGCGCAGTCGCTCGCGCGGTGAAGCGAGCGACGCTCGTCGCGGACATCCCGATTCACAGCTACGACACGCCGGACGCCGCGCTGAAGACCGCCCGCGCGTTGGTCGCGGCTGGTGCGCAGGCGGTGAAGCTCGAAGGTGGCGTGAATCGCGTCAGGCAAATTGAAGCGATCGTCGGCGCGGGCATTCCGTTGATGGCGCATATCGGAATGCTGCCGCAGAACGTGCGGATCGAGGGCGGCTACAAATTGAAGGGACGCACACAAGCTGAAGCCGACGTGCTACTGCGCGATGGCGAAGCAGTGCAATCAGCGGGCGCGTTCGCCGTTGTTCTCGAAATTGTCGCCGCGGAAACGGCGCGCCAGATCACTGATACGCTCGAGATTCCGACGATCGGGATTGGCTCAGGTGAAAGTTGCGACGGACAGATTCTGGTGACGCACGATTTGATCGGGCTGTATCCTTGGTTCGTGCCGAAATTTGTGAAGCAGGAGGCGGACGTTGCGTCAGAGATTCGGAAGGCGGCAGCGGCGTATATCGAACGAACCCGCGCGCAACGTCATCTAAGTGCTCAGGTCTGAAGATGCGAAGGATTAGCGAACCAGGAGATTTTACCGACGACTCGATTTGGTCGGGCACGAGGCAGCACAACTGGCTGCTCATTGGCCTGATCGCGTCGATCCTCCTGCACGCGCTGCTCTGCGTTTATTTCTACCGCACGCAATTCACGCCGCTCGAGGCGCTGGTGAAACCGGAGGAACAGACGCCCACCTTCAAGGTGAAGAACGTCGATCTGCAGCCGCTCGAGAAAACGAGCATGGACCAGGCGCAGCAGGCCGCGAAGCCGGAGCCGGATAAGACCGACGTGCAGTTGCCGGATGAGAAGAAGTCGTTCGATCAATTGCTCGACGATGTGCATGCCACGACCGCGGTGCCGGACGACACGCGCGATGTCTTGCCCGACCAGCCGAAAGTGGATCAGACGAACGCGAGCTCGATCATGACCGAGATCGAGCGGAGCACGGCGCAGGTGCTCTCGCAAAGCCCGAACGCGACGCGCGAGCAAACGATGCTCAATGATTCCGCTGTCTCAGGCCGTCCGCAGCCCGCACTGACTGGCACTGAGATCGCGACCAGCACGACCGTCAAACGACCGAATGTCTTCAACAAATTACCGGAAGACAGCGCCGGCCCGAACCGCGGACGCAGCCCGGGCTTCAGCGATCTCGACCAGTTGCTCTCGCAAAAAGGACCGCTTGGATCCGGCACGGCGATCCGCATGCCTAACGACCAGTTGTTTGCCTACAACAGCGCCGACCTCGAAGGTGGCGCGATCGATCAACTGCAGAAGCTGGGTGCGCTGATCAAGCGGAACCCGAAGGCGACGTTTCGCGTCGAGGGATACACTGACTCGTTAGGCACGCCTGATTACAACTATGAGCTGAGCCAGCGTCGCGCGGATGCCGTGAAGCAATATCTCGTGCAGGCGGTCGGAATTAATCCGGTGCAGATCCAAGCGCGCGGCTTCGGCGCAACGAAGTTCATTGTCTCGCCGCGTCCGCCACCGCCGACCGGCAGCCCGGAAGAGCAGTTTGAGATCGCGCGGCAACGCCCGAATCGGCGCGTCGTGATCGTCGTCGAGACGAACACGTGATCGCTCGTTGAGCGATCACCAGTTCTTGATCCACTCGTTCTGCCCACCGTTCGCGGTGCTCCAAAGATCGAACGTTGGATTGTAGCCGCGCGTTGGTGCTGCGGATGGATTCGTCTCGAGCGCAGCAGCGTACGCAGTCGAGTAACCGTAAAAGTTTCCGAAAGGGTCGCGGACTCCGGTCACTTTGTTAGACGCACTTGCAGGTTGCGACATGTTGTTCCGCGAAATCTGATTCGGCTTCAGCTGGATATAGGACTTGTTTTCGGGAGTACCGCCGTCCCCATCACTGTCTCCGCTCAGCGACTGGTAAAGCCAAAGACTCGCAGCGGCGTAGCTCAGTGGGTCAGTCGCGGTTCGTGCATCGAGCTGATCCGATGAGTTTGCGTCTCGCGGATAGATTCCATTGTCCGCTTTGTAGCTTTCCAATCCTGCGGAGAATGCGGCGATCTCCGCTTCGGCACGTGAGCGTGCGCCTTTCTTTTGCACGTAACCAGACGTGCCGATCACCAATCCCGCGAGAACGATGATGATCGCCATCACGATCAGCAGTTCGATGATCGTGAATGCGTTTTGGCGGTTCCGCATCACGTCTGCTGTTGCAGGCCACTGATGATGCTGATGAGCGGCATGAAGAGCGCGATGACGATCGTGCCGACGACCAGCGCGAGGAAGACGATCATGATTGGCTCGAGCATCGAGGTCAGGCCGGCGACGCTGTTGTCGACCTCATCGTCGTAGACTTCTGCGATCTTCAGGAGCATCTCGGGGAGCTGGCCGGTTTCTTCGCCCACGTCGATCATGCTGATGACCATAGGTGGAAAGGCGCCGCTGGCTTCGAGCGGTTGCACGATCGATTCGCCTTCTTTCACGCTGTCGTGCACTTGCGAAATCGCGCTGGCGATGACCTGATTGCCCGCCGTTTCGCGCGTGATGTTGAGCGCCTGAAGAATTGGAACGCCACTGGTCACGAGCGTGCCGAGGGTGCGCGAGAAACGCGAGATCGCGGTCTTGCGCAAGAGATCGCCGAAGAGCGGCGCGCGCAGTTTGATGCGATCGATTATGGCGCGTCCACGTTTCGTCCCGCCGAGCACTTTCATGCCGACGACGAGCACCGCGATCAACGCAATGATGATGAGCCAGTGATCCTTCACGGCGTTGCTCACGCTGATGACAAAGATCGTGATCCCGGGCAGCGGCTTGTCGCCGAGCATGTCTTTGAAGATCTGCTCGAATCGCGGGACGATGAAGACGAGCAGAAAGCCCATGATCGCGATCGCGAGGATCATCACGATGATCGGGTAGATCATCGCGGCTTTGACCTTGTTTTTGATCTTGGCCGCTTTCTCGGAAAACTCGGCGAGGCGCGTCAGGACGAGCTCGAGCACGCCGCCGACTTCGCCGGCGCGGACCATGTTGACGTAAAGATCGTTGAAGATCTTTGGATGCTGCGCGAGCCCTTCGCTGAACGTGCTCCCGCCCTGCACCGCATCGGACAAATTGCCGATCGTTTTCTTCAGCACTTTGTCGCGCTCTTGTTTCTGCAAGACGGTGAGCGCGCGGAGGAGCGGCAGTCCGGAGTCGATCAATGTCGCGAGCTGCCGCGTGAAAATCATGAGCACGCGCGGCTTCACCGTTTTCTTCTCGAAAAGAACGATGCCTTTCTTCTCGCCCGCGGCAGGTGTAGCGGCAGTCTTGGTTGGCTTCGCTTTCTTCGCAGCCTTCACGGCCTTGCCATCGCGACCTGCCGCTTTGCCTTCTTCGAAGACGTTGGTCGGGAAGTAGCCGGCCTGACGCAATTGGCCGATCGCTTCGTTGGTCGAATTCGCCTCGACCAGACCGGTCGACTCCTGACCGCGGGCGTCAAGAGCTACGTAGGTGTAACGCGGCATGTTTTCTTAGCGACGGATTAACACGGATGGCAGACGGATTGAAACCATTCTGCTGCTGAATCCGCTTCCATCCGCAGCTCAGGTATACTTCAGCACTTCTTCGATCGTCGTGTCGCCTTCGAAAATGCTGCGTAAACCATCCTGGCGCAGCGTCACCATCCCGAGCTCAATCGCCTTCTGTTTCAAGACGACGGTCGGCGCGCGCGCGTTAATCAACTCGCGGATCGGGTCGCTCATTTTGAGCAACTCGTAGATGCCTTTGCGTCCTTTGTAGCCGGTGTTGTTGCAGGTATCGCAACCCTTGCCGTAGTAGAAATTCCGGTCGCCAATATCGCGGCGTGAAAGGCCGAGCTGATCGAGCAACGACTCGTTAGGCTGATAGGTCGTGCGGCAATTCGGGCAGATCGTGCGCAGCAGGCGCTGGCCAAGAACGGCCTCGAGCGTGGAGGAAATGAGGAACGGCTCCACGCCCATGTCGATCAAGCGGGTGACTGCGCCGGGCGAATCGTTCGTGTGCAGAGTTGTGAAAACGAGGTGGCCGGTGAGCGATGCCTGAATCGCGATCTGGGCTGTCTCCACATCACGTGTTTCACCAACCATGATGCGATCGGGATCCTGGCGTAGAAAGGCGCGCAGCACGCGCGCAAAACTGAGGCCGATCGCCTCGTTTACCGGCACCTGTACGATGCCTTCAATGTCGTATTCCACCGGCTCTTCCGCCGTGAGCAGCTTCGAATCGAGCGTGTTGATCTTGCGCAGGCAGGAATAAAGCGTCGTCGTCTTTCCAGAGCCGGTCGGTCCGGTGACAATGAAGATGCCGTTCGGCCGCTGGATCACATCGAGAATGAACTGATGGATGTAATCCGGCATGCCGAGGGCCTCGAGATCGAGATTGACCGTCGAGCGATCGAGCACGCGAAGCACGACGCTCTCGCCGAACTGCGTCGGCAAGGTCGAGACGCGCATGTCGATCACGCGCCCGGCGATATTCTTCTGAATGCGGCCGTCCTGCGGCAGGCGCCGCTCGGCGATGTTCATGTTCGCCATCACCTTAACGCGCGAGATCACCGGCAGCGCGAGATGCCGCGGCGGCGGCGCCATTTCGTAGAGCGCACCGTCCACGCGATAGCGGATTTTGAATTCGTTCTCGAACGGCTCGAAATGGATGTCGCTCGCGCGGTCCTGGATCGCCTGGAACAAAATCAAATCAACGAAGCGGATGATGGGCGTCGCATTGGCTTCCGCTTCTACGCCGCCCGCGGTTTCGTCGCCGCGGATCTCGAGCAACTCGCCGGTCTCGCCGAGCTGCTTGAGGATGTCCTCCATGCTGGAGGTGTCGCTGCCGTAGTATTTTTTGATCCGCTCCTCGACCTGATCGGTGGGCGAAACGACGACGTCGATTTCCTTCCCGAGTGCGAAACGCAGATCCTCCGCGGCGCGAAGATCGAAGGGATCAACCAGCGCGACCGTGATGCTGCCATCCTGCGCGCCGAGCGGCAGCGCACGATGCAAGCGAGCGAGCCCGCTCGGGACAAGCTTCAGCACATGCGGCGGGATCTCGCCGTGCAACGGCACGTAATCCATGCCTAACGAGCTCGCGATGGTCTGGTAAAAGCCGCTCTCGTCGACCAGCCCATTGTCGACCATCGTCTGCGCGAACGTCTTGCCGTTGAGGTTCGCCTCCTCGAGGATGTCGTCGATCTGCGCCTTCGGGAAGACCTGCTGCTCAACCAGGAGCTCGGCGATCTGGTTGTTGTTCATCAGCTCGCGTCGCCCATCGTAATCGAGATCACTTCTTCAGCACTCGTTAGACCGGCAAGCACTTTGCGGACGCCGTCTTCACGCAAGGTGCGCATGCCGAGCTCGCGGGCGCGCTGACGCAGGAGCAGCGTGGATTTCTTGTCGTTGATCATGTGGCGCACGTCGTCATCGATCAGGAACATCTCGAATATGCCCATCCGGCCTTTGTAGCCGGTGCCGCGGCAGCGTTCGCAGCCGACCGGCTGCATGACGTTGGCTTCGCTCATTTGCGAGGCTTCGATACGCAGCGCGCGCAGCTCGGTTTCATTCATCTCGCCGGCCGCTTTGCAGTTCGGGCATAACCGCCTAACGAGTCGTTGCGCCATGATCGCGCGGACCGAAGAGGCGACGAGGAACGGCTGCATGCCAAGATCGACGAGACGCGCGATGGCGGAAGGCGCATCGTTTGTGTGCAGCGTGCTGAAAACCAGATGGCCAGTGAGGCTGGCGTTTGTCGCGATCGACGCCGTCTCGAGGTCGCGGATCTCACCGATCATGATGATGTTCGGCGCCTGGCGCAGGATCGACCGGAGCGCAGCTGGAAACGTCATCCCGATCTCGGTGTTCACCTGCACCTGGTTGATCCCGTTCATCTGATACTCGACCGGCTCCTCGACCGTGATGATCTTCCGATCGGGTTTGTTCATGTAATTGAGACACGCGTAGAGCGTGCTCGTCTTCCCCGAACCAGTCGGGCCGGTGACGAGAAGGATGCCATCG
The DNA here is from genome assembly GCA_045809985.1 of Chthoniobacterales bacterium. Taxonomy (GTDB): domain Bacteria; phylum Verrucomicrobiota; class Verrucomicrobiia; order Chthoniobacterales; family UBA10450; genus JACCTI01. The sequence continues at coordinate 8,190 of JBJMWV010000388.1, forward strand.
GGCAAACGCAGCAAACGCTCGAAGGTCTCCTGGTCGTCGCTCAAAAATCCGAGCTCCGGCAGGCCGAGCAGGAGGCTCGATTTATCGAGCAAACGCATGACGACGCTCTCGCCATGATTCGTCGGGATGGTGGAAACGCGGAGATCGATGGCCTTGCGCGCGATCTTCACCTGGATGCGGCCGTCCTGGGGGAGGCGCTTCTCCGCGATGCTCATGGAGCCAGTCATGATCTTGAGGCGAGAGACGATCGCGGATTGCAATCGCTTCGGCGGCGCCTGCATTTCGTGGAGCACGCCGTCGATGCGGAAACGGACGCGGAATTTTTTTTCGAGCGGCTCGAGATGAATATCCGAGGCTCCGGCGCGATGCGCTTCGACGAGCAACATTGAAACCAAGCGAATGATCGGCGCATCGGCTTCATCGCCGGTCTCGAGCGGTCCGCCCTCCGTGACTTCGAGCCCGAGATCGATGTCGTCCCCGAGCCGCTCCTGCAGAACGTCGGACGCTTCGTCCGCTGTACCGTAATATTTGATCAGCGCCTCGCGAATTTTTTCGGGACTCGAGCAGACCAGCTCGATCTCGCGTTGCAGGAGAAAACTGAGGCTATCGATCGTGTCGATATCGAGCGGATCGCTCACCGCCACGATCAATCCGGTTTCACCGAAGCCGACGGGAATCACTTTGAAGCGCCGCGCATCTTCGCCGCGGATTTGATTGATCACTTCCTGCGGAATCGTCCGCGTGGAGAGATCGATCCAGTCCATGTGCGCCTGCGCCGCGATCGCGCGCGACACATCCGTCTCGGAGACGACGCCATCGCGCGTCAGCACGGCGACGACATTAGTGCTGCCATTGAGTCGCGAACGCGCGCTCTGGATCTGCGATTTGCTTACCAACCCCACCTCCTCAAGGACGCGGAGCACGTAATCGTCGTTCTGTTGCAAGCTGCCGAAAACTACCCGCGGCCGTGCGGCTCGTCGAGATCGAGCGTCGGTCCGATGGGCACAATGCGGGTCGGATTAATCTGCTCGTGCGTCATGTAATAGTGCCGCTTGATATGATCAAAGTTCACCGTGCCCGCGACGCCGTCGTGCTGGTAAAGATCGCGCAGATAAGGCCAGAGATTCTTGTAATCGACGATGCGGCGAACGTTGCACTTGAAGTGCCCGTGATAAACCGCGTCGAACCGGATCAGGGTCGGAAACAAACGCCAGTCGGTCTCCGTCATCTGCGCGCCTAACAAGAAGCGTTGTTTCGCGAGGCGGGCGTCGAGTTCATCGAGTCTCTCAAAGAGCCGGCGCGCAGCGCGTTCGTAGGGCTGCTGTCTCGTGGCGAAACCAGCGCGATAAACGCCGTTGTTCACGTCCCTGTAGATGATGTCGTTTAGCTCATCGATCTCGCGCTCCAACTCGGGCGGAACGAAGTTGTAGTCGTTCGTCGCGAACTCACTGAACTCGCTGTTGAACATCCGGATGATGTCGTCGTCCGAGTTGCTCACGATGCGCTTCGTTTGTTTGTCCCAAAGCACCGGGACAGTGACGCGGCCGTTGTAGTTCGCATCACTCGCGAGATACGCCTCGCTCAGGAACTTGAAGCCGTTGATCGGGTCCGGCTCATCCGTGAATGCCCAGCCGCGTTCATCGCGCACTGGATCGACTACTGTCATTCCGATGACCTCTTCTAGGCCCTTCAGTCTGCGCAAAACGATCGTGCGATGCGCCCACGGACACGCGAGCGAAACGTAAAGATGATAGCGATCGCGCTCAGGCTTGTAAGGCGATGAGCCGTCACGCTTCACCCAATCGCGAAACGCATCTTCCTGCCGCCTGAAGTCGCCTTTCTTCGATTGTTCTTCTGGGAATTGCGCCTGCATTCGCGCAGCGTAGCACGCCGTGACGAGCGAAACACCAATCCGCATCGCGATGTGGTCCGGGCCGCGCAACATCTCCACCGCGATGATGCGCGCGTGGGAGAACCGGCCGGACACAGTCGTAGTCGATGAGCCGTTTTATGCTTTCTACTTGGCGCGGACGAAGGCGGATCATCCCGGGCGCGATGAAGTCATTCGAGCAGGCGAGACGGATTGGCGAAAAGTCGCGCAGCGCCTAACGAGCGCTCCATTACCCGCGGGGAGACGCGTCTTCTACCAGAAGCACATGACGCATCACTTCCTGCCGGAGATCGACCGGAGCTGGCTCAATGGCCTAACGAATTGTTTCCTGATCCGCGATCCCGCGGCCGTCATCTTTTCCTACATGAAGAAGAACCACGAGCCCGCGATCGAGGATCTTGGGTTCGAGCAGCAGCATGAGATTTTCGAGTTCACCCGCACATCCACCGGAAAGATTCCGCCAGTGATCGATGCACGAACTGTGCAAAAGGATCCCGCTCGTACGCTGCGCCTGCTCTGCGACGCGGTCGGGCTGGACTTCAGCGAATCGATGCTCTCCTGGCCCGCGGGTCGCCGGGCGACCGACGGCATTTGGGCGAAGCACTGGTACGAGGAAGTCGAGCGCTCGACCGGCTTCGCGCCGTACGTAGCGAAGCAGCACGATGTGCCGGATCGCCTCCGACATGTCTATGTCCGCTGCCTGGAAATTTATGATGAGCTACGGCAATACCGGCTGCGTTGATCATCGGAAATGCTGCAGAAATTCGACGAACGAAATCGAGACCTGTTGATCAACATCGACGGCGAGCTGAAGCATCGCGACCACGCTGGAATCAGTCC